>JACCSH010000119.1 GCA_013813125.1 Nocardioidaceae bacterium
GCCAACACCGGCTACCTCAACCTCGGCATCAGCGGCAAGATAGAGGGCAGTTGGGGCAACACCTCGGTCACCCGCTTCGCGGTGAACGCGCAGGGCACCCAACTGGCCGCGGTGGGCAACTTCACCACCGTGTCGGGACGCCTTCGCCACCGTGCATTTCTAGCGGATCTCGGGGAAACCTCCGCAACGCTGAACGGATGGTATTACAGCCCGTTGACCAAGCCCTGTAAATCCACCACCGCACAACGGCAGGCATATCTGTCCGATGTCGACTACTCGCCGGATGGCAGCTACTTCGTGGTGGTGAGCACCGGTTTCACCCCCAGGCTCGAGAGTGAGATCGGCGAGACCATCTGCGACGCCGCTGCGCGGTTGGACGTAGACCTCCTGGCACCAACCAGGCCCGTCTGGCCGAACTACACCGGTGGAGACACGATCTGGTCGGTGTCGGTCACCGGCGCCGCTGTGTACGTTCAAGGGCATTTCCGTTGGCTCGACAACCCGTATGGCGTCAACAGTGCTGGCCCGGGTGCTGTGACTCGCCGAGGGGTAGGAGCCATCAACCCCGAGACTGGAATGGCGCTCGGCTGGAACCCAGGCTCGCCGGCCCAGATCGGCGGCAAGGCTTTCTACCCCACGCCAGAAGGCATGTGGTTCGGCTCGGACAGCCTCAAGTTCGACGGCGAGGATCACCGAGGCATTGCCTTCGCGCCCCTCTGACGCCTAGATCGCCGCGAGCAACAAGTGGGTCGACACGAAGGCGACACGCCGCAAATCGCCCGGGCCCTGCCGTTGGAGAAATCGTGCCAGGTGCAGGGACTTGGCACGGGACCCGCCGTCATCTAGAAGTTGATCATGTGCCCCGAGATGCCGTGAACGGCTTCCTTGAGGGCCTCGCTCAACGTGGGGTGCGCGTGAACGTTGCGTGACACCTCAGCTGCGGTGAGGTCCCACTGTTGGGCGAGCGTTAGCTCGGGGAGCAGCTCGACGACATCCGGCCCGATCAGGTGAGCGCCGAGGAACTCCCCGTGCTCAGAGTCCGCGACGATCTTGACGAAGCCACCGGAGTCGCCGAGCCCGTGCGCCTTGCCGTTGGCTGCGAAGGGGAACTTGGACACCTTCACATCGTGGCCGCGCTCTTTGGCCTGCGCTTCGGTATAGCCGAAGCTCGCGATTTGAGGTTGGCAGTATGTCGCCCGCGGCACCATCGCATAGTCGATCTCCATCGTCTCGGCGCCCGCGATCGTCTCGGCTGCGACGATGCCCATGGCCTCGGCTGCGTGCGCCAGCATCAGCTTCGCCGTCACATCGCCGATGGCATACAAACCGTCGACGTTCGTCCGCATCAAGCCATCGATGTCGATCGCGCCCCGATCGGTCAGTTCGACCCCGGTCGCTTCGAGCCCGTAACCCTCGACACGCGGGGCGAACCCGATCGCCTGCATCACCTTTTCTGCTTCGAGCGTTTCCTGCTTGTCTTGCCGAGTCACGGTAACCTTGACTGTGTTGCCCGAGTCGTCGATCGAGTCGACCCGGGTCGAGGTCAGCACCTTCACGCCGAGTTTCTTGTAACGCTTGGCCAGCTCGGCAGAAACCTCGTCATCTTCAAGCGGCACAACCCGGTCCAGGTACTCGACGATCGTGACGTCGACGCCATAGTTTGCGAGCACGTAGGCGAACTCCACTCCTATCGCCCCCGCGCCGGCGATGATCATGGATCCGGGCAGTTGTTCCGTCATGATCTGCTCTTCGTAGGTGACGACCCGCTCGCTCAGCGAGGTGCCAGGCAGTAGGCGCGTCTGGGCGCCCGCAGCGATGATGCAGTTGTCATAGCTGAGCGTCTCGCTCTCGCCTGAGCTCAACGCCACCTCGATGCTCTTGGCATCCGTGAACGTGCCACGTCCGGAGAACTCGGTGACGTTGTTCTTCTTCATCAGGAAGTGGACACCCTTCACGCGGCCGTCGGCCACCTTGCGGCTGCGCTGAAATGCCGCGCCGAAGTCGAAAGTGACGTCCCCCGAGATGCCGAAGAGCTTGGCGTCGGCCGTGAAGATGTGCGCCAACTCAGCGTTGCGCAGCAGCGCCTTGCTGGGGATGCAGCCGACGTTCAGGCAGACCCCGCCCCAGTACTTCTCTTCGACGATCGCGGTCTTGAGTCCCAGCTGAGAGGCCCTGATCGCCGCCACATAGCCCCCGGGGCCTGCACCCAACACGACGACATCGAAGTGAGAACTCATGCGCACACCCTAGGCGTCGTGAAATGCGGTGACCACCGCAGCACAAGCCGCGCAACTTCAGGACGCGCGCGAAGCATGCTGCCGCTCGACCGACTTAGGTCGAAAGCGCTTGATGCTGTAGAGAAGCAGGCCCCACGCCACCAGGCCAGACAGCACGATCCCACTGCCCGTGGACCACCCGCCGAGCGGCAGCCGCGGACCGAGTGGCCCGATCTCGGGGATGGTGACGTCGTTCATCCCCCACACGACGCCGGTGGCGATGACTGCCGAGGCGCTGATTCCACTCAAGACGATGCGGGGGTATGTCGCGACGCCCGTCTCTGCGACGTCGAAGGCCTTCTGCTTGACAGGCTCCACCCTCCGCTCGGCCCACTCGTACTCCTGGGAGAGGACCACGAGTCCAGTGAGCAGGATCAGCAGCCCGGGACCAGGAAGCGGGAGGGCCACGACGCCCACAACGAGGAGCACCCATCCGGTGAGGGTCACCCAGATCTTGCGCATGATGCTCGACCCCTCCATCGCTGCCGCCTGGCCAATTGCGAGGAGACCCAGGCTACCCAGTACCCGGTCTGCGCAGGGGAGGAAAGCGCCAGCCCGGTCATCTCGGCCTTCCCCCGCCGCTCGTTCGTTCGACTGCTGGGAGCAGGCCGCTGTCGGCGACCACCCAGCAGTCGGCGCTGCGCTCTTGGGTCCGCCACGCGTCGGCACTGTCCGGATAGAACGCCTGCACGCTTGGCGACCCGATCAGCTGTCTCTCAGCAGCCGCAGCTGCATTGCAGGCCTTGGTGGCACGCTCGGCGAGATCGGCCGGAAACGGTTCGTCGACGGTGCCAAGAGATGGGGCCACGACCAGTTCACGAGACTTGTGGGGGCGGCCGCAGGAGGTGTAGACCTGATCGACCCCTGCATCGTGTTCCTCATCCAGGCACACCTGCAACTTGACGGGGACGCCGTCGCGGAGCACTCCGCGCAGCGAGCCGGTCAGCGTCTCGAATTCCGAACTGGCGCGGGTTGACCGACGTACGACAACGTCGCAGCGGTACCAGGACTCATCGGCCGCCACCCACAACTGGACATCAAGGCGCGTGTTGAAGTCTTCACCGAGATAATCTGCCTGGGCGGCTTGGCAGGGAGCAATCGCTGCGGAGGTACGCGGCGGGGCATCGTCATCCACGAAGACACTCTCGGCGAAATGAGGTTCCTCGCAGCTGGCGGGCTCGCCGCCGTCGACGTAACAGTCACCGACCGAACCGATCGGCAAAGACTCCGGCTGCTCAGATTCGCCCCCGCAACCACTGATGAACATCAGTACGGCTACCAGCACCGTTCCGCACCACGCGCGCATCTATGGTCCTCAAGCTATCGGGATCTGCCGAACTCAGCCTGCCAGGCAACCCGAGTCCCTAGAAAAACCAGGGGAACAAGAACCAGGGGAACAAGGACAGACCAATCCCCAGGCCTAGCACTATCGAGTCGCTCCAGCCCCATGGCGCAGGGCCTGCCCAGGTTCGCTGAGTCGCTGCTGCGAAGCCGCGCGCATCCATGGCGACCGCGGTGGAGGCCGTGTGGCGCATGGATACGACCAGGACAGCGAACGCGGTCGAGGCCAGGCCAGTGAACCGCCGTACGACCCCGTTGTCGGGTCCGAGGCCGCGAGCCCGCCGTGCCTGCTGCACCTGGCGCCATTGCTCCCCGATGGATTCGATGCGCTGCAGAGCCACCACTGCTGCTACGACAGGTCGGCTGGGTAAGTGAAGCCGCTGAGCCAGGTGGTCACCTAGCTCTGCCGGCTGAATCACCGGAGTGAGCAGTGCTGCAGGCAGCACGATGTACACGATCCGCAAGGCGGCAGCAGCGGACTCGTCGAGGTGCCGTCCGCCATACAGATAGGTCGACACAAAGATCGATATCGCCGCGAGGATGCCGAAAGCCAACAGCTTCACGCTGCGCCTGGGATCCCGCGCCAGCCATCCGAGGGCCACGAGCTCGACGCCGACTCCCCACAGCCCGACCCGGGCGCTGTCGACAGCAAACGCGCCCAGCACCGGAAGCAGGCAGGCGGCGAGCAGGGAGAGGGGTCCCGGGCTGCTCATCAGCCGATCCTGCCGTGTTCGAGTCGCAACGGGTCAGCGTCCAACGCTGTGACAGCTTCGAGGTCATGGCTGGCCAACCCCGCAGCGGCGCCAGCAGACTGAGCTGAGGCGATGCAGCCCACTACTGCCGCCCAGGTCGCTCGATCCTGCCCGACGGTTGGCTCGTCCAGCAGCAGGCCATGCGGACCGTGCACGAGAGCAGCGGCCACCATCAGGCGCCGTTGCTCGCCGCCCGAGAGATGGTAGGGGCTGGCGTCGCGAAGATGGCTGAGCCCTAGAGTCTCCAAGATCGCATCGGCGCGGCGATGCGTTCGAGCCACGTCACTCCCCTCGCCACGCCCCACCGCTCGACTCGTTGCCATCACCTCGTCGAACACGGTCGATGAAACGACTCCCGACTCCGCCATCTGCGGCACCCAGGCAAGCCGTGCTGCCAGCTCGGCGGACCGCCATTTCCATGGGCGCGGCTCTCGTCGTCGGCGACGAAGCGGCCCCAGGTGCTCCGCACACATCACGTCCCCCGAGTTCGGTTCCAGCAGTCCCGCCAGTACGGCGATCAGCGTGGACTTGCCGGAGCCACTGGCCCCGGTGACACCCAGCGTCCGGCCCCGATGCAGAGCCGCATCGACATCGTCGAGAGCGATGATCTGTGTTCCCCGTCCGCCGGTGAGATGCGCCTGCCTCCTCACCTGGATGCCCGACGCCGTCACGATCGCCGCACCTCCTGTGTTCCCGAGCCTGACACCGGTCGAGGTGAACGGCTCCAGCGGCCAAGGCTCCACCACACCTTCGTCTATCCGGTTCGGCTCCGGTGCAGGCAAGCCAGGGACCCACACCCCTTCGGAGGCGAGGGTGGTGCGTTCGCGTCGGAGCACCTCGTCAGGTCTGCCGTCAGCCACGATCCGTCCCCCTCGGCCGAGGACGACCAGCCGATCAGCGAAGTCCAGCCATGGACCGAGGTGATGCTCGACGACCACTAGGGTGGTGCCGCGGTGAACGGTCTCTCGCCGTACGGCATCCCGAACGACCTGAGCCGACGAGACGTCGAGCATCGAGGTCGGTTCGTCGAGCAGGAGGACTTCTGCGCCGAGCACCAAGCTGCCCGCGAGCGCGAGTCGCTGGGTCTCGCCTCCGGACAGGGCGGCAGTGGGGTGGCCCGACGGGTAGGGAAAGGCCGTTGCCGCCAGTACGCCCGCGACACGTCGCCAGATCTCGTCTCGTTGCACCGACAGGTTTTCGAGGCCGAAGGCCACGTCGCGGCCGACGGTCTCGGCGACGACGCCCGCCAGGGGATCCTGTTGCAGGAGCCCTACCCGACCTGGGGTCTCGGCCACATCGTCACCATCGAGCAGCACCTGGCCGGAGAAGTCACCTTGGTCTGCGGTCAGCAACAAGCCAGCCATCGCCCTCAGCAGCGTCGACTTGCCGGCGCCGCTCGGCCCGGCGAGCAGCACCCTCTGGCCGGCGGGGATGCTCAGCGATACCTGCGTGAGCACCGGGCTCCGGCGTCTCGCTGGTGTCCAGGTGAGATCCCTGACCGAGATACTCGACCCGGCATCACCGGCGCGTCCAGCTGCTGCGCCCGGTGTCGAGCGGATCGGCCTAGACGGCGTTATGGCGCGCCGCCTCCTGCCCAGCGGGTAGGGCGTCAATCGCGCCGGTTCGAGCCAACGCCGCAGTCAGCACCCAGCCGCCGATGCCGGCGACAAGGGCACCCGAAATCACGAACGCGCCGAGGTAGCCCAGCTTGTACTCGAGGTCGAAGCCAGGTAGCCAGGTGAACCACTCGTAGCAGAATCCGCCTACCGCCGCCAGCGCTCCGCTCAAGGCGGCGACTGGCCAGGTGAAACGACGAAACAGGAAAATCGCAAACGCCAGCTCTGCCCCCGCTCCCTGCACGACGCCCGAGATCACGGTGGTCCATCCCCATTCGGTGCCGAGCTGCGTTGAGACCACAGCTGCGAGCACCTCCGCAAAGAACGCGGCACCGACGCGTCGGATGACTAGGCCCGAGATGACGCCGGCGATCAGCCAGGGACCATTGACGAGCCCCACGAACGGCCCGGTGAGAGCTTTGAGCCCCGGCAGCGCTGTGTAGGTGGACGAGTAGCCCCAGTAGGCGACGCCGAAGACGACGCCGATGATGGCTGCAGTGAGGAGTTCGATGGTGCGCCAGCGCGCGGGCGAGCCGTGCGGTCGCAGCAATGGTGACGTGATTCTCGTGCTGTTCATGCGTGATGCCTCCCGTGGTCAGGGAGGGGGAGCAAGATTTCTGCTCGAGTCTCGACTCCCTTCGCCGGTGCTAACCGGATCAGGTTCGAGGGTCTGCGGTTCTGTCCGCACTCTCAGCGCTCGGGGCGCTCCCCTGTCGTGTGGCTCCACCCTAACCGCCGAGGCAAGACGCGACCATACCTGCGGCATCTCGGCGGTGAAATATCAGGGGTTTAGGATGGCAGAAAGCGTGCCGGGGCCACGTCGCTAAGTCGCGCAGCCGCTCAGAGGGGATCTCGCCATGGTTGGACGAGCCTACGGTTTTGCCGTCGGCCTCGCCGTGGCTGTGGGCGTATTCGCGTGGATAGCCTCATTCCGCTACAACTTGCCGCTGCGCGACCCGGACGGGCTCGCGGGTCCGTCGTACATCCGGCTCCCGGCGATCGTGCTGTTCTTCTACCTCGCCGACGTCGTGCCACGCGCCCTGATCGCCAACCGTGGG
>JACCSH010000124.1 GCA_013813125.1 Nocardioidaceae bacterium
GCTGCGTCCCTGCACCTTGACCGCGGTGACCACCAGCTCCGCCATCGACATCGCACACCTCCACATAAGAAGAGGTGTTCACTATGTCCCGACACACCCGTGCACGATGTCCTGAAATCACACACTGCCGGGCGCGCCGTGTGATGTCTCGAGACATCGTTGGCACCTGTCTCGCGACATAGTTCACACTTTGGCTGTTGTGGCTGGTAGTCGCGGGTGGGGTCGAGGACGAGTTCGCTGATGAGGTCGCCGTCTTCGGTGATGATCCGGATGTTGAGCTCGTGTACGAGCATGAGGATTTTGGTCCGGGCCCAGGCGCGTCCGACGCCGATGGGGTGGAGGCGGCTGTTGTGTCGGGTGGGAAGCCCTTAGCTGGAACCTATTGTCCGCGGAGGGTTGGTATCGAGTGAGTTGATAGACTCTCACGACTTTCCATCACGCCTAGGCGGGATTGGATGTGTCGACGGCGACAAAGCGCCGTAAGGTGGCGAGCGTGAACGGCAGGCTGGTGTGGATCGACTGCGAGATGACCGGACTGGACCCGATGGCAGATGCCTTGATCGAGGTCGCCGCTCTCGTCACAGATTTCGAACTGAACGTCCTGGGCGACGGCGTGGATGTCGTCGTCAAGCCCCCCGCTCAGGCGGTGCGCCAGATGGCTGACGTCGTACGCACGATGCACACGAATTCGGGGCTGCTCGATGAGCTCGACAGGGGCACGGACCTGGCGACAGCCGAGCGAATCGTGCTCGACTACGTGCGCAGTGAGGTTCCCGAAGTGAGAAGGGCTCCGCTGGCCGGCAACTCTGTTGGCACCGACCGACTGTTCTTGGCGCGCGACATGCCCATGCTCGAGTCGCATTTGCACTACCGGATCGTGGACGTCTCGTCGATCAAGGAGCTGTCGAGAAGGTGGTTTCCCCGGGCGTACTTCGCGAGCCCGGCGAAGTCGGGGAACCACCGGGCGCTGGCCGACATACAAGAGAGCATCGAGGAGTTGCGCTATTACCGGGCCGCTGTGTTCGTGCCGGCTCCGGGTCCCGACACGGAGACCGCTCGTGCCTTGGCGGAGCAGCACCGTGGAGCACTGACCACACCAACGCTGCCACCTGATCCCCCGGCGGCATCCGGCCCTCCAGCCGCTACACTTCTCTAGCCGCTGACGCCGAATGGCCAGCAGCGTCATGGTGGGTGTAGCTCAGCTGGTAGAGCGCCGCGTTGTGGTCGCGGATGTCGCGGGTTCAAGTCCCGTCACTCACCCCAAACGACCCCCTCCTTCGGTCAAGAGCCGACATCGGGAGGGCCCGCTGGTGTTGGTCCTTCCGCTTGTCGGCGTGGGCACTCGCCGAAGCGCACTGGGGGGCGAGCGCGAGGATCGCGTCCCTGACATCCCTGTCGGAGTTTGGTGTTCCGCGAGTCGCGGTCATCGCACGCCGCCTGTCCGTAGCACGGTTACCGCAACCAGATCGCATCCCGGTGACTCTGTGCAACCTCGCCACCGGCTCAACCCCGACAGTTCATCTCACCATGCGTCACAGTTTGGCGAAGCGGACCGGCGCCGTTCATAGTGAGAACCGGTGCGGGTTCGCCCCCAAGTCACCCGCGCTCGGCCCCCGCCACGCCACCATTGTGTCGTGTGGTGGGGGTCTTTTAGTTGAGACCGGATCGGATCTCACTGCCCAGCGCGTGGACCGACGGAATCTGTCCGAGCCGGCCCCGCTGGAAGTCCTCGAACGCCTGTAGCACCTCGGCGCGTGTGTTCATCACGAACGGGCCACCCCACGCGACAGGCTCCGCGATGGCCTGTCCTCCCAGCAACACGACCTCCAGTGAGCTGGAGCCCCCGGGTCGGGTCGCAGCGGAAACCACGATCTCATCACCGCTACCGAGCACGGCCAGTTGACCAGTCTGCAACGGCTGGCTCTTAGGGCCCACACTGCCGCGACCAGCCAACACGTACACGAGCGCGTTGAAATCACGCCGCCAGGGCACCCGCACCTCGGCTGTCGGAGCAACCGTCGCGTGCACCATCGTCATCGGGGTGTACGTCGAA
>JACCSH010000135.1 GCA_013813125.1 Nocardioidaceae bacterium
CACATCGCTGGCTGACCGAGGTCTACGAGCCCATCATGTTGATGGCCCCGGCCGACAGGCGCTCACCGGTCGACGCCGCGGAGATCTTCCACGAGATCCTCGAGCACCGGTGGTACCTGTCAGAGCAGGCAGGTCGCGAGATCGACATATTCGAGACTGCGCGCAACTACTTCGACAACTATCTTCCGGCAGCGGCGGAAGCCCTGGAAGCAGTCGCCGCCAGGAGCGGAACCCGTGAACCAGACGAGTTCGACGAGGCGGACGACTCCAATGAAGTGGTGACAGCCGGAGTCGGCGGAGTCGAAGAGTCAGCGCAAGAGTGAGCGAGCGATGACCAGGCGCTGAATCTGGTTCGTGCCCTCGAATATCTGCGTCACCTTCGCCTCACGCATGTAGCGCTCAGCCGGAAAGTCGCGTGTGTAGCCGTAGCCGCCCAACACCTGCACCGCGTCGGTGGTGACCTTCATGGCTGCGTCGGTGGCCACGAGCTTGGCGATCGAGGCGTGCCGGCTGAAGGGGCGGCCGGCGTCCTTGAGTCGAGCGGCCAGCAGGTACGTCGCTCGGGCCGCCTCCACTGCGGCGGCCATGTCAGCCAGCAAGAACTGCAACCCCTGGAACTCACCGATCGCCCGGCCGAACTGGCGGCGCTGCTTGGCGTACCCCACCGCCAGGTCGAGCGCGCCTTGAGCCAATCCCGTTGCACATGCGGCGATACCAAGACGGCCGGAGTCCAACGCAGAAAGGGCGATGGACATCCCTTGGCCCTCGTCACCGATGCGGAGGTCGCCTGAGATACGTGCCTCCTCGAAGACCATCTGGGTCGTGGTCGAGGCCGTCATCCCCATCTTCTTCTCGGGGGCTCCGAAAGTGACACCGTTCGTACCGGCCGGGACATGGAAGGCTGACAGGCCCGCTTTGGGGTCGGGCGACGTACGCGCGAAGAGCAACCAGAAGTCAGCGTGCGGGCCGTGGCTGACCCACGCCTTGGTGCCCGTCAGCACATAGTCGTCACCATCGCGCGCCGCCTTGGTCGAGATGGCCGACACGTCGGACCCGGCTTGTGGTTCTGACAGGGCATAAGCGCCGAGCTGGCTCCCCCCGAGCATGTCGGGCAACCAGGTCTTGCGCTGCTCGTCGGTGCCGAAGCTCACCATGGCTGACGCCGACAACGTGTGTACGGAGACATCGACCGCCAGGCTCATCCATACGCCGGCGATCTCTTCGAGCACCTGAAGGTAGACCTCGTAGGGTTGCCCGCCTCCGCCGTCATCCTCGGCAAACGGCAAGGACATCAGACCGGTCTGTCCGAGCAGGTCTATCAGGTCCCGGGGGAACTTCGCGTCCGCCTCAGCCGCGTCAACCCGTGGCGCAAGCTGGTCGGCACAGATGTCGCGTACGACGGCCAGCAAATCCTCCGCCTCGCTCGACGGCAACAACCTCTCGACAGTCATGCAACCCCTTCCCAAGCGAAGCGCACCGGGTCGGAGCGTCCCGAGCCGCCAGTCTCCCAGAGCTGGCTGGACTTTACGTGCCTACGTGCCGCATCCGTACCGCATGAGTGGGCAGTCTGTCTCGAAGTCGCGCACGTGAACGATTCTGTGGCGCATACATGCGACAGACGCCTCACTTTCGCGCACATGAACGATTGTGTGACTGATAGGCGCGACAGAGCCCCCACTCTCGCGCACATGAACGATTCTGGGCCAAGGGCAGTGCAGGCACGGCGGCCGATTACCTGCGAGTCGAGCGGCGGCGCTTGATCGCATAGAGTGCGATGCCTGCGGCGACCCCTGCGTTCAGCGACTCAGTGGACGAAGCCATCGGAATCCGCACGAGCACGTCACAGGTCTCCCGCACCAGCCGCGACAGCCCCTTCCCCTCGCTGCCCACCACCAACACGAGGGGTTCAGTCGCAATCTCCAGGTCAGCCAGGTCCACGGTGCCCTGCGCGTCAAGCCCGGCCACCATCAAACCCTCGGCCTGGTAGTCGACCAGCTGACGCGTCAGGTTCGTCACCTGGGCCACCGGAACCCGAGATGCCGCTCCCGCCGACGCCTTCCAGGCGCTCGCCGTCATCCCAGCAGCCCGTTGCTGCGGTATGACAACACCGTGGACACCGAAGGCGCCAGCCGACCGCACAACCGCACCAAGGTTGCGAGGGTCGGTGACCGAGTCCAGGGCTACCAACAAGGGCGGCTCCGCAGCCGCGCGCGCACGCTCCAGCAGGTCGCGCGGATCGGCGTACTCATAGGCCGGGACTTTCAGAGCGATGCCCTGATGCACCGCTCGATCAGTCCTGCGGTCGAGTTCGTGACGTGTCACCTCGAGAATCGACAGGCCCCGGTCAGCC
>JACCSH010000137.1 GCA_013813125.1 Nocardioidaceae bacterium
AAGCACCACTTCGGATCAAGAGGAGACTGCATATGCTCAGTCAGGATCAGGTACAACAGGCAGTCGGCGCGGACGCCTACGGACCGGACGGGGAGAAGATCGGCAAAGTCGGCCAGATCTTCCTCGATGACCAGACCGGCGAACCCGTCTTCGCCACAGTGAACACCGGACTTTTCGGAATGAGCGAGAACTTCGTGCCTGTCTCCGATGCGTCCTACTCGGGCGACCGGCTCACGCTGCCTTTCGACAAGGACCGCATCAAAGACGCGCCGAGCATCAACCCCGACGATGGTCACCTCTCACCTGAGGAAGAGCAGCAGCTCTACGACTACTACGGCGTCGCCTACTCGAGTGACTACGACACCTCGGACACCGACTACGTCGAAACTCGCACTGACACCACCCGTGAGGTCAGCGACCGCACAGACAGCACCGATGACGCTATGACGCGTTCTGAGGAGCAGCTCCGGGTCGGCACCCAGACCCGCGAGGCCGGTCGCGCCCGGTTGCGCAAGTACGTTGAAACCGAGCAGGTCAATGTCAGCGTCCCCGTCCGTAGGGAGAAGGCCGTGCTCGAGCACGAGCCGATCACAGACGCCAACTATGACGAGGCCACCGATGGCCCGGCGATCAGCGAAGAGGAGCACGAGGTCACGCTGAGCGAAGAGGTGCCGGTCGTCACCAAGGAGGTCAAGCCAGTCGAGCGAGTCCGTCTCAGCACTGAGACGGAGGTGCGAGACGAGACCGTGAGTGACGAGGTGCGCAAGGAGCGCATCGAGGCCGAGGGAGACGTCGGGTACACGGACACCACCGACGACACCACGACCACGACGACGACCACCACGGACGACGACGGGACCACTCGCTACTGACGAAAATCGCACCCCCGCTGACGGCACACACATCGTGCGGTCAGCAGTCGGTAACCCTGCCGAGGAGCTGGCATCCATAGCGGATGCCAGCTCCTCGTCTTGTTGGGAACGCCGCCCCTTCAGAAAAGGCGTGCTCGAGGATCGTCCAGCGCGCGCAGGTTGTCGTAGTCGATCGTCACACAGCGGATTCCGCGATCTCGCGCCAGCACCTTGGCTTGGGGCTTTATCTCTTGGGCCGCGAACAACCCTTGGACCGGGCTGAGCAACGGGTCGCGGTTGAGCAGCTCGAGATAACGGGTCAGTTGTTCCACTCCGTCGATATCGCCCCGCCGCTTTACTTCCACTGCGATGGAGGCGCCGTGTCCGTCTCGGCACAAGAGGTCGACCGGTCCGATGGCAGTGGGGAATTCGCGACGCACCAGTGTCAGGCCCTCGCCCAATGACGCGGGATGGTCTGCCAGAAGCTCCTGCAGATGCCTTTCGACCCCATCCTTCTGCAAGCCGGGATCTACCCCCAGCTCATGCGATGCATCCGCCAGGATCTCCTCGATCAGGATGCGCAAGGTGTCCCCGCTTCTCGCCGTCACCAGCCACTCGAGTTGGCCCACGTCGACTCGGCGCTCGACGAAGGAGCAAGGGGGTGACATCCAGTTCAGCGGCTTGTACGAGCCGCCATCGGAGTGGACCAATACGGCGCCGTCGGCCTTGACCATGAGCAACCGGGTGGCTGTGGGCAGATGCGCTGTGAGCCGGCCCGCGTAGTCGA
The DNA here is from genome assembly GCA_013813125.1 of Nocardioidaceae bacterium. Taxonomy (GTDB): domain Bacteria; phylum Actinomycetota; class Actinomycetes; order Propionibacteriales; family Nocardioidaceae; genus JACCZJ01. Next base: position 1,639 of record JACCSH010000137.1, read on the forward strand.
CCTGACAGCGGGCAATGACAAGACGCACGGAAGGAAAGCCTACCGGTGCCCGTCCCGTAGCACTCCAGCATTGGTGAACCAGGCGAACCGGAGCTGAGGAGGGAAAGAGACCTTGTCGTGCTGTCGTGGAAGACTCGCGACCATGCCTGCAACCTTCACAACTATCGCTTGCGTCGGATCCGCCAGCACAGGCGTCGGCGTCGGATCGCTCGGCGGCCGGCGACCAGAGCCGGGTGGGCTCGACCGGGGCAAGAAGTGGGCTCGATGACGGGGCGCCAGATTCGGGCCAACTCGGTTTTGCCGGGGCGACGGAGTTCATTTCACCTGGAGACGGCTGATGGGTTGAGACTGGTCGCGGAGCTTGCCTTACCGACCTCTGGTGAGCCCGTCGCCACGATGATCTGTCTGCACCCGCTGCCGACCGCGGGCGGCATGATGGACAGCCACATCTTTCGCAAAGCGGCCGCGCGCCTGCCCGCGCTGGCGCAGATCGCTGTCCTCCGCTTCAACACTCGGGGAACCGCCAGCGCACAGGGCAGGAGTGATGGGCACTTCGACGAAGCCCGTGGCGAGCGGTACGACGTCGCAGCAGCCATCGAGTACGCCGAGTTCAATGGGCTCCCGACGATCTGGTTAGTGGGCTGGTCGTTTGGGACCGACCTGACCTTGATGTACGGAAACGATCCTGCGGTCGTCGGCGCCATACTGTTGTCCCCGCCGCTGCGCTACGCGCAGACCAGCCATCTCCAGGCATGGCACGAGAGCGGCAAGCCGCTCATTGCGATCATTCCTGAACATGACGACTACCTGCAGCCTCCCGAGGCGCGGCGCCGATTCGCCGCCGCGCCCCAGGCCGAGGTGGTCGAAGTGGCCGGTGGAAAACACCTCTGGGTCGGCCAGGCCGACGTGGTGCTCGACCTGATCGCCGCCCGCATCGTTCCCGGAGGCGCCCCATTGCCCCGGACCTGGGATCAAGCCATGCAGGTCGACACCCCTCAAATCATCTCCGGTAGGTGAGCAGAGCTACGCGCGATCTTGCTTGGGGAGCCAGACTTCCCGAACAAGCAGCAAGAGTGCGGCGGCTGTGGGGATAGCGAGCAGCGCACCGACGACTCCCAGCAGGCTCCCACCGATGAGAACTGCGATCACCGTCACCACACCGGGTACGTCCACCGACGAGCGCATGACCCGCGGGTAGATCACGTAGTTCTCCAGTTGCTGGTAGAGCAGGTAGAACACCGCGCAGGCGATGCCGACCGTCGGAGACTCAGCGAAACCGATGAGGGTGACGAGGACGGCACCGATGGTGGCGCCGATGAGCGGCACGAAGTCGAGCAGCGCTACGACCAGGGCGAGCGCGACGGCGTACTCCGACAACCCAACAAACTCCAAGAAGATGAAAGATGAGACGCCGGCGGTCAACGCCACCACAAATGCACCGGCGACATATCCGCCAACCCGTCTGAGAATCTCATCTCCGAGGTACGTCACCCGCGTCCGGCGTGACGCCGGTGCCAAGGAGAAGCAGGCTCGTTTGACCTCGGGCAGCGACGCGAGGAAGTACAGCGTCAAGACGAAGATCAAGAAGGCGTTGAAGAGCCCGCTGAGTACCGCCACCCCAACGGTGAACAAGCTGCCAAACGCGGAGTTCGCCAGGTCGGGGTCCTGAAGCTTCTCCTTCACCGTGTCGATGACCTGGTACTTCCTGTCGAGATCTACGACGATCGTGTTCCGTTGGAGCTCGTCCAGCCATTGCGGTGCACTCGCGATGAGGGCTTCGATCTGATCCTGCAACACGGGCACGAGAGTCACGAGGAACAAGGTGCCGACGACGACGACGCCGACGGTGACGATGAGGACGGACCAACGCCGACGGATTCCGCGATGCATGAACCACTCGACGATGGGGTTCAGACCCACGGCGAGAAAGGCAGACACCAAGACCAGCACGAGCACCGGCCGGACGTTCTGCAGTCCCATCATGAATCCGAGACCGGTCAGCGCGCCCAACGCTCCTACGAACCCGATGTAGAAGGGGGCTCGGCGTGAGACCGGGGACCCTGGCTCGCCGAATGGGTTGTCAGAGTCCTCATCGGGCTTTTCGTCAGGGTGGATCAATAACTCGTCCGCCGCGACGGCAGACGCTGCGCCGGTCGAGTTGTCAGTGGTGGCGCTCGCGGCTTGTTGGGCGGAGTCGCTTGCCCTGCGTGCTGACGCGGCTGCCTGCTGCTCGGCGTCAACGGCTCCGTCTCGGGCCTCGCGCGCCTCGGCCCTGGTCTCGTCTGACTCGGCCCGCGCCTCCCTCGCCGCTGTGCGTGCCCCCTCGGCATCCGCTCTGGCCTCGACGGCTTCAGCACGTGCAGCCTCTGCCGCGCGGCTAGCCTGCTCGCCATCCTCCTCGGACATGAGCACACCTTGCCACACCCTGCCCGAGCTCCCGGTGAGGTTGAGTCCGAGGGCAGCTGGAGGCGAGCTAGCTTCGCAGGTTCACCCCTGCTGCTTCTCGGAGCCGCCACCTGAGTGATCAGCAAGGACATCCTCGCCGCTGGTGAAGCTGGCAACGAGGTCCCGGAGCTGGCCGAGTTGAGCCACGATCCCGTCGCGCCTCTTTTGCAGTGCTTCGACCTCGACACGCGCGGCGGCCTGTCGCCTGTGGGCGTCTGCGGTCGCGTTCGCCACTATCTGCTCAGCCTGCTTGCGTGCAGCGTTGACCATCTGTTCGGCTTCGCGTCGAGCGCGGGTAAGGGCTCTTTCTGCCTCGCTCACCGCCTGCTCTCGATGTTTGGTTGCAGTGGCGATCGCGGCCCGAGCCCGCTCTTCCGCCGCATGTGCGCGCGCTTCCGCCTCCTCGACCAGACGCGCTGTCTCCCCGGTCGCTGAGTCGTGCCGCTCGGCGGCTTCTTTCGTCATTCGCTCCTTCTCGACGGCGAGCAGACGTCGTGCCTCGGCTGCTTCGCGGTCAGCGGCCGCCCGCGCCTGCTCCGCTGCACGTTTTGCTCCGGTGAGCTGCGCATTGGCCTGCTGTTGCGATGCAAGTCGCAATTGGTCTGCCTCGCGTTTGGCGGAGGCCAAGATGTCGGCCGCCTCGGCGCTGGCGAGGGACCGCTCCTGCGCAACCTGGGAGAGCACGGTGCTGCGGTGCTCGTCAATCTCGGCAAGCTGAACGCTGCGTATGTCGGACGCTTCCTTTTCGGCGTCCGCCTTGAGCGCAGCTGCCTCGAGCAACATGTAGTTCCGAGACTCCTCAGCCGCCTTCTGGGCTTGAGTCGTCACGTTGGCGGCCTGCTCCTCTGCCATTCGCAGCATCGCAGCCGCGTGGCGCCCCAGCCCTGAGTAAGTGGGAGTCTCTTGCTCGGAGAGGCGCTCGGTGAGCTGCGCCAACTGGGCACGGAGCTGGGCTATGTGCTGATGCGCAGCGGCGAGATTGGCCGCGACGGCGGCGCGCTCCTGCTCGTAATGAGCCAGAAAGCCGTCCACCGCCGTCCTGTCGTAGCCCCCCCGCCGTACGACGGCAAAGCTGGGGACAGTTTCCTCGGCCAATGGCGAGGGAGTCGGTGCCGCCGCCAAGGGAACGCTTGGTGACCTAGAAGGATCGGTCGAGGCAACACCCAGAGCGGAGGTGGACGGGGGCTGCGCCCCCCTTGCACCCATCGGCGGTCCCCCAGATGCGCCGGACATGGGATCGCTTTCCCTCTCACCCTCGGCTCGATCTGGTGGAAAGGGCTGAGTCGGCTGAACCTCGGTCGGGTCGTCGAAAAAGGAAAGTCCAGGCGGTGGAGAACCAGGCTGGTCGGTCACTGTCTGTGGACACCTCGGTTCAGGTCGGGCGAGGCGTCTCGCCTCGCAACTGGCAACACGCCCCGCGACGTGCTGTGCCTTGAGACGATGGTTCGATGGTTGCGGTGCTACCAGAAACACGGAGTCTCGAACCGACGCCCCTCGAATGGTAACGGAGAAATCGCCGCATCAACGCGACGTATGGCGATCCATCACCGAGGAGGTTCACACCTTGCCCCAGACCCCCTGGAGGGTTTCGAAGCGGAAAACTAACGTGCCCAGATCAGCGGCGGTCGATCCTGAGGTACACGTTGTCGAGGCTTCCGTGGTACTGGTCATTTCCCGACTTCGTACCAATACCTTTGCCTCCGATGCGGATGGGAGCAGAGGTCGTGACCCGTCCGATGCGGCCACTCCCGCTGTTCACGGCCGTCCCGTCGATGCGCAACGTCACCGAGCGGCCCTCGCGACGGCATTGCAGGTTGTGCCAGGCGCCGT
>JACCSH010000193.1 GCA_013813125.1 Nocardioidaceae bacterium
GGATGGGTGCGACGCGGCTGACCTCGGTGGGGCGCCTGAGGGCGCGAGAGAAGCGCCGTTGTCAGACCTGACTCGGCTCACGGTTTCGGGTTGAGAGGGGTCGCGGCCCGCTGGGCTGGGGTTTTCGTCGTCGGGCGTTGGCGGATATGCGCACTAGCCGGGGCTCCGTAAGGTGCCTTGGTGGCCTACGTGCGGACGGTGAAGACCTCCTCGGGGGCTACCGCGGTGCAGATCGTGCATTCCTCGCGGCGTGGTTCGCGCGAGATCGAGCACCTGGGTTCGGCGCATACACCGCAGGAGGTGGAGGCACTCAGAACCGTTGCTGCCCAGCGGCTGGGTGAAGGTCAGGCCGAGCTCGATCTGGGTCTGGAGATCGCTGCTGTTGCAGCCTCTGGTGGACCGTTGGAGATCGTCGCCTCACGGATGGGTCATCTCCTCGAGGCGCTTTCGCGGGCCTATGACGCGCTCGGCTTCGAGGAAGCCACCAACGGCGACGAGGTCTTTCGCCAGCTCGTGCTGGCGCGGATCATCGAGCCCACCAGCAAGGAAGACAGCGTCCGGGTCCTGGCCGAGACCGGCCTGGACCCGGTGTCCTACCCGACGATCAAACGGCGTCTGCCGCGCTACGGCGAACAGTCATGGCGCCGAGGCCTGGCCGCGGCGTGCGCGAAGCGCGCGGCACTGGGACCAGCGAGCCTGGTCCTCTACGACGTCTCAACCCTGTACTTCGAGATCCACCAGGGCGACGGGTTCCGCGAGCCCGGCTTCTCCAAGGAACGCCGCCTCGAGCCGCAGATCACCATTGGCTTGTTGACCGACGCTTCGGGGTTCCCGCTGATGATCGAGGCCTTCGAGGGCAACAAGGCCGAGACGAAGACGATGCTGCCCACGATCACCTCGTTCATGAGCGCACACCAGCTCGCCGACGTCACGATCGTGGCCGATGCGGGGATGGTCTCCGAAGCCAACCGCGAGGCGATCGAGGACGCCAAGCTGTCCTACATCATCGGTGCCCGGATCCCCGAGGAGCCCTACCAGGTCAAGAAATGGCGCAAAGCCCATCCCGGGCAGGAGATCGCCGACGGGCAGGTCTTCACCCAACCCTGGCCTGCCACCGCAGCAGCGAAGGCCGCCGGGCGTCGCGACAAGGTCACCTACTACCGCTACAAGGCCGACAGTGCACGGCGCACTCTGCACGGCATCGACACCCAGGTCGCCAAGGCCGAACGCGCCGTGGCCGGCAAGGAGGCGGTGAAGCGGAACCGGTTCATCAAACTCACCGGCGGTGACAAGACCATCAACCGCGAACTCGAAGCCAAAGCCCGTGCTGTCGCCGGGTTGAAGGCCTACATCACCAACATGACCGTCCCCACGCCCGAGTTCGTGATCGGCGCCTACCACCAGCTGTGGCACATTGAGAAGTCGTTCCGAATGTCCAAACACGACCTACGGGCGCGCCCGATCTACCACCACAAGAGGGAATCGATCGAGGCCCACCTCACGATCGTCTTCGCCGCCCTCGCCGTCACCCGGCTGATCGAGGACCGCACCGGCTGGTCGATCAAGAAGTTCGTCCGCACCACCCGCCGCTACCGCAGCGTCCAGATCCGCGCCGGCAACCACACCCTCACCGCCGAGGAACCACTACCGGTCGCGCTCCGCGACGCGCTTGCCCAAATCAACTGAGCACGTACGCACTAGCGTGAGCCGAGTCAGGTCCGCTCCACCTGTTGAAGGACGCGTGAAGGGATGGGTGCGACGCGGCTGACCTCGGTGGGGCGCCTGAGGGCGCGAGAGAAGCGCCGTTGTCAGACCAGCGACCTCCAGGGATGGTCCGGGTCGCGGCGAGCCAGGTAGTCGGCGAGGAACGCCCGGGCGGTATCGTCGAGCAGCGGCAGGCTCACAGCGAGGTCGCGGCTGTCCTTGGGACGGTTCAGCTTCGCCTTGAAGGACAAGGCGATCTCGGGCTTCAGGTAGCGGATGCCCTCACGCTCCCATGTCACCTGTTCCAGAGGGGCGTCGAACTCAGGGTCCCTTCGCGAGACCCAGCGGCCCGCGCGGTCACGGTTCAGAACGCAGTCCGCCACCCAGGGCGCGAGGGCGTGCGTGCGGATCCACACTTGGTCAGCTCCCTCTGGCACCTCCAGCCGGTCGGCGGACAACGGCGTCAATCCACCCCCCGCAGCCCAAACGTGGTAGCGACCCTCAAACGCGCGAACCAGCGCCGGCACGTCACGGCGCCAGAGTGCGACGTCGATGTCATCATGGTCTCGAGGCTCGCCGGTGAACGCCTCGATCGCCGCCCAGCAGTCATGGCCAAGAGCGTAAAGCAGTCCTCGCCGATGAGCACATCTGAACTTTGTGCGATACCATGACAAACCAGCCTCGCACCTTTCGCCGTCGCCCAGCTACTCAGGATGCCCCCGCATGCGCTTGCAGACATCTCGCCGATCGCTAGTCGTCCTGCCTCTGATCCTCTTGGCAGCGGGGATGTCGATCGGTCCAACGCCTGCAGGGGGATCCGAGACTGCGATGGCGACTACCGCGAGTTCCACATTGTTCGAGGACGGATTCGAGAGTGGCGGTCTTTCCTCTTGGACCACCGTGCGGGCCGTCGTCGCCCAAAGTGATGACGTCAAGACCGGTACCTGGGCGGCAGAGGCATCGAGCACCGGTGCGCCGTCCTATGCCCGCAAGGCACTTGCCCAGGCTGCCGTGGACGTGTCGTTCACCACAGAGGTCAAACTGGTCAGCCAGGGCGCCAACAATGCCAACCTGATGGCGTTGAGGCCGGCGACGGGCGTCCCCATGGCTCGCCTGTTTGCGAACGCGAAGCAGAAATTGGCTCTGAAGATCGGCACCGCAACTCCGTTAGTGAGTCAAACTTTCCTCAGCAAGAACGTCTGGCACAACCTGCGGCTTCAGGTGCACGTAGCCGGCTCGACAAGTCAGACCGAGGTCTGGTTGGACGGTGTCTCGATTCCCGCTCTGCAAACCACGGCCTCCCTTGGCACGGCTCCCGTGACCAAGGTCGAGATCGGTGACTCGGTAAAGAACCGTGTGTTCACCGTCAGATTCGACGACGTCAGCGTTCAGGAAGTCACGACGAATGATCCGGTGATCGCAGCGGCAGGAGACATCGCCTGTGTACCCGGCGCCTCCGTGACTGCATCGACATGCCGCCAGATGGCAACCTCCGACCTGCTGGTGAACAGGCAGTTGGCTCGGGTGCTCACTCTCGGCGACAACCAGTACGACAAGGGGTCACTCCAAGACTTCACCAACTCCTATGATCCCAGCTGGGGCCGGGTCAAAGGCATTACATCGCCGTCCGTCGGTAACCACGAGTACCTGACCGTTGATGCCGCGGGCTATTTCGACTACTTCGGGACGACTGCCGGTGACCGCACCAAGGGGTACTACAGCTTCGACGTCGGGAACTGGCATCTGATCGCGCTCAACTCCAACTGCGCGGTCCTTGCTGACCGCTTCGGCGACGGCTGCGCAGAGGGGACTCTCCAAAATGACTGGCTCGAAGAGGATCTCCTGACGCACCAAGGCAACACATGCACATTGGCGTACTGGCACCATCCACGATTCAGCAGCGGCGGGCACGGTGACTCGCTCGATGTCAAACCGTTCTGGGACGACCTGTATGCCGGCGGAGCAGACGTGGTGCTATCGGGCCACTCTCACAACTATGAGCGCTTCGCGCCGATGGACCCCGAGGGAGCGGCTGACACCACCTCTGGCATCCGCGAGTTCGTGGTTGGCACCGGTGGAAAGAGCCATGTCGTAACGACGACCCCGCCGCGGGCAACCAGCGAGGTGCTGAACTTCGACACCTTTGGCGTGCTCGAGCTGACTCTGCATCCGGACAGCTACGACTGGAACTTTGCCGCCGAGTCCGGAGCGACCTTCACCGACAGTGGCTCGGGCACCTGCCACTGAACACAGTGACCAGTGAGGAGTTGGCCGGCTATACAGGTGAAGCTGCGGCACGCTAGGGAAATAGGCGAGTGGAAGCGTTATCCCTTCGGCTCCGTGGGTACAACGCTCGGCCTGACTGACGCGCCTGGATTAGAGGTAACCGGTGGGAAGAAAAAATAGTGCCCGCTGTGCAGAAATCTTGCACCTGAGCTATCGACACCACCGGCCTCGGACTCTAAAGTGCCTACGACATAGCCCCGACGCCGGATATCCCCTGCACCTTTTCGGCAACGCCGAGC
>JACCSH010000200.1 GCA_013813125.1 Nocardioidaceae bacterium
CGGCCGGCTCAATGAGCCGGCTGGCCGCCTGGTGGACGTACGACCGGGTGCTGCTCAGCTCGATCGACATCTTCGCCAGCTGGGCACGGATCGTGGGGAGCGCTGACAGGCTCTGGTCGAGATGCTCCAGCTTTGCGGCGCTGGTGTGCCGCACGGCTGCATCGACCGCGGCCTGGCTCAGGCCCACCGAGACGGCGGCGTTCCCGAGGTTGAACCAAGGCATCACGGCTTGCAGCATCAGGTCGAACCCACCGCCGGCGTCCCCCAGCCGGTAGCTCTCGGGCACCTCAACATCGAAGGTCATCGGGTTGGAGGCGTTGCCCCGCAGGCCCATGCCGCGCCAATCGCCAGACACTGAGATACCGGGGCTGTCCGCTGGGATCGCAAAGATGTCGACGGTGTTGGCGTCGGCGTTGAGCGTCGATGTGACGTAGACGTCGGCCTCCCCGGCGGAGGTGACCCAGCTCTTGCGGGCATCGAGCAGCATTCCGGCACGGTTGCGCCGCGCCTTGGACACCGGTGCCCAGAAGTGCGAACGGGATCCCACCTCGGAGAAGGCGAGGGATCCCAAGACGTCCCCGTTGGCGAGGGCGGGCAACAGGTCTGGGAGTCCTGGTGGAGGTGCAGCAGCAACCGTCATCGCGGCGCTGACGTGCATCAGGTAGATCATCGCCGTGGACCCGCAGGCACCGGCGACGGAACTGATTGCGTCCACGAGCTCGTGGGGACCAGCACCCAGGCCGCCGACCTCAACCGGGAGCGTGATACCCAACAGCCCTGATTCCCTCAGCGCGGTGACCGAGGCAGCCGGAAAGGTCGCATCGGCGTCGACCTTCTTTGCCGATTCGCGTGCGACGGCGACAACTGACTCAAGCCGGGCTTGCAGATCCATCCTGGCGTGCTCCCTCTGCGGCGGAAGATGTGACGAGTAACCGTGCGGTTGCAGCGCTGACCACGGTGGCGCACAGGAAGAAGGCGGCGGAGGTGTTGGAACCTCCCAGCCAGACGTCGGTCCGACTCAGCTGTGCGTAGAGGGACAACGCGGCCACACCCGCCACGCCAGCCGCTGCCAGTCCGCTCCCACGGTGGCTCCGGGTCGCCGCCACGAGCATGAGAGCAGCGATCGCGATAAGCACCCCGGCACCGAGCAGATTGTAGCTGCCCAGCGAGATCGACAGGTCCGGCCCACCGAGCTGTGAGCCGGACGACGCCAAGGGGTCCTCATCAACGGCAAGCACCAGCGCAACGACGCCCGTGACGCCGACGAGGACGCCCCACGCACGCAGCAACCGGACCGCGGCGCGGCCACCACGACCGGCGTCCGCGTCCGCGCGGACCGAGTCGACGGCCGCACTGCGGCCTGACGCAGTGAACAGCAGCGTGACGTGGATCCCGATCATCATCCAGTACGCCCACGGCCACTCCCCGGGCGTCCCCGCGACGGAGAGCCCGATGGCCAATGATTGGCCGACGCCGACGAGGGCGGCGAGGCGGACGAGGGTGCCGGTGATCAGCAGCACCGCCAACAGTGTTTCGACGACCAGAACCATCCAGCCGAACGCGGTGAAGTTCGGAAGCACGAGCTGCTCCACCACCCAGCTGTACGGGGGGAACACCGGGTGGTCAACCGCATCACGGGTGAAGCCGTACAGCCCGTTCCCGCTGTCCTGACCGAAGTCGGGGGGGCTCTTCCAGGACACGTTGTAGAGCCACAGCAGGCCGACCAGGATGCGGAGCCCGGCCAGTGCGGCGGCGCTTGCCCGTGGGCTGGCGTCGACGGCCGGCCGGATCGGCGCACGCAACCATGGCATTGCCGTTAGCTCCTTCGCGGGTTTCGCGGGTTTCGCGCACACATTACCCTGCTATTCGCGCACACATTCCTGCTATCGGTCGGTCGCGCCGATCTCGTTCGATCCGCCGATGCCGTGGCTGGGACGCGGTCGTAGCATAGAGTCGTTAGAAGAACTGCAGGCCAGAGAGAGCGGTGCGAGGCATGAGTCAGTTGGTGTTCGCCTACGGAGTAGGGATGCTGGCGCTCGTCAGCCCGTGTGGCTTCATGATGCTGCCGGCGTTCCTTGCGTACAACATCGCTGACAGCGGCAGCGTGGCCGGATCACGCACGCACCGGCTGAGCAAGGGGCTCGCGGTGGGGCTCGCGGTGAGCGCCGGATTCGCCGGCACCTTCCTCGTGGGTGGATTGCTGGTCTCAGCAGGACTTCGATCGCTGACGGACGCCGTGCCGTGGTTCGGCGTGGTGGTCGGCTCGCTGCTGCTCGTGTTGGGTCTGGGCATGCTCGCTGGGCGCTCGGTGCGGCTGAACGTGCCCCTCAACCGGCTGGCCCGACCGGGTACCGGGACCGGCCGCACCGTAGCCTTCGGCGCCGGCTACGCACTGACGCAGCTCGCGTGCGGGATGGGCGGCCTGTTGGCCGTAGTCGCACAGGGGATGGCCAACTCCTCGATCGCCGGCACTGCCGGCGTCTTCGTGGCCTTCATCGCGGGCGCCACCTCGCTGCTCGTCCTCCTGGCGCTGTCGAGCGCCCTCATGAGCGACGCCCTGGTACGGGGTGTTCGACAGGTGATGCCGATCGTGGGACGCATCTCCGGAGCGGTGCTCGCGGTGTCGGGTGCTTACCTCGTGGTGTATTGGGCTCCCGCGCTGTTCGGGGGCGCCGAGGCGGACAATCCGGCCAGCAGGTTCGTCCATAAACTGTCGGCCGATTCCCGATCGTTCCTGCAGGACAACCAATTGCTGATCTCGGTCGCGGCAGTGCTCCTGGTCGCGACGACGGCTGCTGCGATCCTTCGTGGCAGGCGCGCCGAGACGGACATCCCGCGGTCCGAGGACGAGCACCAGGACGTCCGACTCTAAGCGCAGCTGGGTGCCCCCAACGGGGTTCGAACCCGTGCTACCGCCTTGAAAGGGGCGGCGTCCTGGACCACTAGACGATGGGCGGCGCGTGCTTGACGGAGCGCGAAGCCGCTAGCAGGCCCGCCTGGCAAGCTGCCTCCGGGTCGGACGCTCAGCCGTTCAGTCCAGCCTCCTGGGCCTCGAGCAGCCGGTCGGGGACGGTCGTGTCTGGCGTGAAGTCCTCACCGACGCTGTAGGAGACGACTACCAGATGGCTACCCGACACCGACGCGACGGTGAACGATCGGATGAGCTCGACACCGCTGGAGTCGATCTCGGCGTCTTCAACGATGAGGTGGTCCGAGGCGGACTCGCGAAGGCGGTACTCACCGGTCATCCCGGACCCGAAGTCCCGAGACGGGCACGACGCGTGGGCCCGGCGCAGCGCCGCCACCCTGGTGGACGCCGTCGCGGCGTCCGCGTACCCGCCAACCGTGCCCCTCTGTCGGGCCACGTCGATTCCTCGCGCACCGCCCACTCGAATGGCTTCGGCGTCGCTGGACGACGAGCGACGAGCTCGGGCCGCGTCCTGGCACCGGCTGCCTCCAGGAGCTAAATGACGCGACGTCGGTCGACGCCATCGTCCTGAATCAGCAGAACCAGCGACGATTTCTCGGATGCCCGCTGGGGCCATTGCCGGTGAGGTGGTAGAGCAGGGCGAGCGACTTCGTGAGATGGCCGCAGATGCGTTCCAGCGGTGGGAGTCGGAGCTGGGGGACGGGCTCGCCGTGATGCAGTCACGAGGGCTGCTGCGCCCCGGAGACTGACATCCGGGCTCTCGCGGAGACGACGATCGCAACCCTGCAGGGCGGCTACCTTCTCAGCTCGGTGAAAGCGCCACAACCAGCCGATGCGCAATGCCGTTGCCGCCGCTCGACGAGACCTCCGGCTGTGGTGCGCCGGGGCACCCCACATCAAATGGGGACGCTCGGAGGGCCATCTAACTTTGCGGTTCCGGGTCCTCGCAGGGGGGCCTCTGGGGCACATAGGGGGCACACGAGGGTGACCAACACTGATGGGTGCTGATCGTCGGCGATCAGTCTTTGCCCAGCTCATAACCCACTTACGGCCTGTGCAACCCGATCAGAAGGACGGTCGGATCGGACTTTTAATGCGCGGGTTGTGGGTTCGAGTCTCACGGTGACCCACCTCGTTGCACACCGGCGTCGGCGCTGCCCAGGCACCGGATCAGGATTAAGGCAGGCGCCCAGCACCACCACTGTGTGTTGTTTCCTATGGCGCCTTCCGGCAGTCCAACACGTCGGTTTACACGAACCCTCACGGAACCGGGTCAGAGCCCGATGACCGCGTTCCGAACCGCATCCAGGCTGCGCTCCACGTCGTTATCGGTAGTCGCCCAGTTGCTCACCGAGATCCGCAGCACTGCGCAGTCCCGCCAAGTCGAGCCTGTCATCCAGGATGTGCCGTCCGCTAGTAGTCGGCGCACGACCTCCTCCGTGCGCTCATCGGTCCCGAACGTCGCGCACACCTGGGTGAAGACCACATCGTTGAGCACTGTCACGTCCGCGATTTCCTCGAGACCGGTGGCGAAGGTCGAGGCGTGCCGGCAAAGACGCTCCACGAGTTCCGCGACACCGGACCGTCCGAGTGCACGCAGCACCGCCCATACGGGAAACGCACGCCCGCGCCGCGACAGCTCGGGGACCTTGTCGAACGGCTCACCCATCTCGTCGTGGAGGAGATACGGGCCGTGCACACCCATGGCGGCACGTAGAACCGCCGGGTCACGGACGATCACGATGCCGGAGTCGTAAGGCACGTTCAACGTCTTGTGCGCGTCCGTGGTCCAGGAGTCCGCGGCCTCGTGCCCGCTGATCAGGTGACGGTACGCCGGCGAGGCAGCCGCCCACAGACCGAACGCGCCATCAACATGCACCCAGGCCCCCCTGGCGTGTGCAGCCGCGATCAGGTCGGTGAACGGGTCGAAACCGCCGGAATGCACATTGCCTGCCTGGAGTACGACGATCGTCGGCACACTTTCCCCTTCAAGCGCGGACTCCAGCGCCTCGGCACGCAACCGCCCCTGTTCGTCGACCGCGACGACCTCGGGTCGCCCCAAACCCAGGTAACGAAGAACCAGGTCGACGGTGTCGTGTCGCTCTGCTCCCACGAGGACTCGGACCCGTGGTCCGCCGGTCAGCCCCCGCTCGGCAACGTTCCAGCCGACCTGTCTGAGCACGGCGTCGCGCCCGGCGGCGATTCCGGTGAAGTTCGCCATGGTCGCGCCCGTCACGAATCCGACTGCACTGCCGCTGGGCAGCCCGAGAAGGTCGATCAACCAGGCGCTCGCGACGTCCTCGACGGCACTGTGGGCCGGGGTCACTCGACGCAGGCCGCTGTTTTGGTCCCAGGCGCTGACTAACCAGTCGGCCGCGAGGGCGGCCGGATGGGTTCCGCCAATGACGAAACCGAAGAAGCGCCCCGACGGCATAGCGGTGAGGCCCGGATCGCAGGCAGCGACCAACAGGTCGACCACCTCTGCCGGATCAGACCCGGCGTGTGGAAGGGCCGTGCCGAGCGCCTGTGTCACCTGGTCGATGGAGGCTTGTGGTGGGACGGGCCGATGCTGCAGGGACGACAACCAGTCCAATGCGTGGCGGTGCGCCCGATCCAGGGCGGCTGAGTGATCCTCCATGACCTCAGTCTGCACCGGCTCGACCAGTCATCGCCAGACTCAGCTGCTGGTCCACTCACCCGGCGATGTCGGTGCCTGGGTCGTAGGACGGCTCACGAGCCGAATACATCGCCGCACGTCCCCCATATCCCGCGCGATGCCGCTCGAGCCCGCCGCTCAGCCGACTGGTTGGAGAGTCACCTGCGGGTCCTCGATCGAAGCTTCCTGGTGCTTGCTGCTTGACCACCGGCGTAGCGCGGGCCCGTCAGGTGGAATTCTCGGGTTCAGCTCGTTGAGAAGCCCAAGATCGTGGACGTCTTGAGGACGGGGCTCGTAGCCGGTGTGCAGGAGCCGCTGGTGGGCGGCGGTCAGGCGGGGCACCTCGCGACCAGCGAGGTTGCCGGTCGCAAAGCAGTCCGCCGGGTAGTCGAACCGGGTGCCGTTCAGCCCGGCCTGCATCCCGCTGCCGTCGGCAGCCAGCCGCACCGGGTGCACGTCTACCCAGCCTCGCTTGGCTGCGACGACCTCGACCCGGACCGGCAGCAAGTCCGTCTCCTCCGCGTAGCCCCGCGCGGCCAGGAGGCTCAGGCACTCCGCGAGCCGCTGGGCTTCGACCAGGAGGTCGCGGTCGCGGTGCTCGCGGGTCTGCCGACCCACGAGCGCGTCAATACCCCAGCCGCCGGTGACCCACAGCCGCATCCCCGTCGCTTGCAGTACGCGGAGGACGGCGAGCACCTCGTCCTGGTCCACGTCAGCCCGCGGCCCGCTGGGTCACGAAGACCAGCTCACGCCCCGGCCGGTCGGGCGCCTCACGCACCTCGCGAACGACGTAACCGGACGCGCCGAGCGACGCCGCGATCTCGTCCTCGCTGCGGAAGCGCAGCGTCGAGGTCGAGGTCAGGGTCTGGTCACCGAAGACCCGGACCGCCTCGAAGCTCACCAGCGGCAGGTCCACCTTTGTCAACTGCACCCAGTGCCGGATCAACCCATGCCCCGGCACCTCGGTGACGGTCTCGGACTGCTCCCGCGTCCACTCCTCCCAGCCGCGGCGCTCGGGGCGGCGGGTCTCGAACACCAGGTGGCCGCCGGGCCGCAGGCAGCGTCGTACGACAGCCAAGGTCGTCGCCCAGTCCTGCTCGTCGACGATCGCCTGCGCGACGTTGCCGGTCATTACGGCGAGGTCAACTTGGCCCTCCATATCCTCCGGAAGAGCGGTGGCGTCGCCGTGCACCCAACGCACCCTGTCGGCGCCCTTCTTGCCGCGGGCGACGTCGAGCGAAGCGCCCGCGGGATCCACCCCCACGACGTCGACGCCGCGAATGGCGAGCATCAGCGCGAACGTCCCGGTGCCACAGCCCAGGTCCAGCACGCGCCGGGCGCCCAGCTCGGTGACGATCGCGGCGTAGACATTCAGGTCGCTTCGGTCCGGATCCAGGGCGTCGTAGACGGCAGCGAGGCGGGGATGTTCGAAGAGGTCGTCGGCCACCCGCTCACGCTAGGCGCGGCCGGACGGTTGCGCACCCGAGTTCTCCGGCGGGTCCCAGGAGGGCAGCGAGGGCCAACGTACGGCCGCCCATGCGGCCCAACGCTGGTACGGCGCCGGCGGTCGCGGAGCGGAGCGCTATGACCGCGACAACGGAGCCTTCCATCCAGACACTCGCACCTCTCACGGCCAACCAGCGGGTAGGCGGGCGGCGACTTCCCGTCCACCCCCTCAAAACTCACCATCCGTGCCCAAGCGACCACCGCGACCGTCGTCGGCGCAGACCCGCCAGTGGTTGCCCGGGCGGGTGTGGACCGATTCGCCGCCTGACATCGTAGATTGCTTCGGGTAGCACCCAAGCCGGTGGGTTTCCACGATATTGCCACGTTAGGGGCGCCGCCAGCGCAACGTCGGTGCACGCGGGCGAATGGACCCTGTACGAAGGACTCTCGCCGCGATTCCGGGCGGCGGTCTGACGCACCTACGATGAGCGCCGCTTGTCGTGAACACCTGTTGTCGGCGAAGGGCACTACGATCCGGGCCATGTCCCAGGACCCGCAACCTGCCCGACAGGGTGATTCCGCATCCGATTCTTCAGCCGCGTGGGCGATGAAGTGGCTCAACGAAAACGGGGCCGCCCTGGAGATGCGTGTCGCTCGGAAGTTGCTCGTCACCCCCTCCCAAGTGGAGCACTCCGGCTACTACCGTGATGTGAACGAAGGGTCCCTGCGAGAGTTCGACGTGCATGCCATCTTCACCAAATACGTGATGCGAACGAAGTAGCAAGCCCCGAGAACCGCCACCATAGACACAAAGGCAAGCCACCTCTACAGTCACCCGGCGGACATCGAACTTCCCCCGCCGCCAGACTCAGCAGTATTTGCTAGCACGGGGTCGATTATGCGAATTGTGACGATGAGAACGAGAGCCGAACGGCCAGTCCTCAAGATCCCCACGACACTCTCGGACAACGCGCGCGCTCAGAATGCGCGGGTGCGGCCGGCCTCCCAAGTCTCCTGCCGCTCCCTGGCGGCCCTGTCCTCGTGCGTATGTTCGACCTGCCCGCGTGGTGTCGTCGTCTTGTCGTTCACGTGTGATGTCATTGCTGCCTAGCCTGCCTAGCCTGCCTAGCCTGCCTAGCCGTCGGACCTAGCGAGAGAGACTCAAGAGAGTTGTCGTCCTTTACATCTGTCGAGGTGTGTGCCGGAGCCGGGGGGCAGGCGCTCGGGCTCGAGACGGCAGCGGCCTGTCCGTCGACGCGGCAACAACGCGCGGGGAGCGGCCATATCCCGTTCGGCGGCGAAGACACTGCGCCGAACCGTCAAGAGGCGCTGGGAGCTCTGCTGGGGCTTGCCACGGGTCTCGGCGTGGGGGCTGTCTATGGGCTGGTTCCGGTCGGCGGTCAAGGTGCCTGCACCTCTCGCAGCTCTGGGCTTGAGCGCCGTGGCGATGGCCGCCAGCGACGTGCCGATGGCTGCGC
>JACCSH010000211.1 GCA_013813125.1 Nocardioidaceae bacterium
CGCTCTGTCACCAACCAGGCGCCGGTGGGCATAACGGCGACGTCCCATGGGATGTCCAGGTTTCTCATCGGCACCGTCGTCTTGAGCGCTGGCAGCGACTGGATGACTGCGCGACCGGGCTGGTCGACCAGCCTCCGGATCGCCGACTCCGAACTCGACCCCGCCGCTCCCTCGCCGGTCGGCTCACCGGGAGTCGCGAGAATGACCAGGGGCGCGAGCATCGAGAACACCGTGGCCCGTAGGCGGGTGGAAACCTTGAACAAGTTCATCCCGACGAGTAAACCCGCTGCCCGGTTGAATGTCAGCAAACCGGCCAAAGTTGCCCGAGCGTCTTCGCCATCCTCTGCGCCGGCCGACAGGGCACCTTCACCCGGCTTGGAGGAGCCCCGACGAGCTGTCGGAGTCGGGGCCGGGCAGCCACCGGGAGGGCGTGGGCGGGCAGTGCGGGACTCGCGGGGCCGGTCCTCGCCACGAGAGGTCAGGCGACTGTCACGGTGGGCGCACCGACTGCTCGGGTCTTGTCGGCGTCGTCGACTGACTCACCCATCGCATCGGCTAGGCGCATCGCCTCTTCGATCAGCGTCTCGACGATCATCGACTCGGGCACGGTCTTGATCACCTCACCCTTGACGAAGATCTGGCCCTTGCCGTTGCCCGAGGCCACCCCTAGGTCTGCCTCGCGGGCTTCACCGGGTCCGTTGACGACGCAACCCATGACCGCCACGCGCAAGGGGACTTCCATGCCCTCGAGGCCAGCGGTCACCTCGTCGGCGAGTTTGTAGACGTCGACCTGGGCTCGCCCGCAGGAAGGGCAGGACACGATCTCGAGCCGCCGCGCCCGTAGGTTCAGCGACTCAAGGATCTGCAGGCCGACCTTGATCTCCTCTACGGGAGGGGCTGAGAGCGAGACGCGAATCGTGTCGCCGATGCCCTGAGCGAGCAATGCTCCGAAAGCGACCGACGACTTGATCGTGCCCTGGAAGGCGGGGCCTGCCTCGGTCACTCCGAGGTGAAGGGGCCAGTCACCTCGCTCAGAGAGCAGCTCATACGCCCTGACCATCACTACAGGATCATTGTGCTTGACCGAGATCTTGAAGTCGTGGAAGTCGTGCTCCTCGAACAGCGACGCCTCCCACACGGCCGACTCGACCAACGCCTCAGGGGTCGCCTTGCCATATCTCTTGAGCAGTCGCGGATCGAGCGACCCAGCATTCACGCCGATCCGGATCGACGTGCCGCGCTCTTTGGCCGCCTGGGCGATCTGCTTCACCTGATCGTCGAACTTGCGGATGTTGCCTGGGTTCACCCGCACCGCGGCGCATCCCGCATCGATGGCTGCAAACACGTACTTCGGCTGGAAGTGGATGTCGGCGATAACCGGGATCTGCGACTTCGTCGCGATCGCGGGGAGCGCTTCGGCGTCGTCCTGGCTTGGACAGGCCACCCGCACGATGTCGCAACCGGAGGCTGTCAGTTCCGCGATCTGCTGCAGCGTCGAGTTGACATCAGCCGTGAGAGTCGTCGTCATCGACTGCACGGAGATCGGGGCGTCTCCGCCGACCAGGACCTTGCCGACCTTGATCTGACGGGTACGCCGGCGGGGCGCCAGCACCGGCGGCGGAGCAGCCGGCATGCCGAGGCTGACGGCGGTCATCGAGCTGTTCCTGGTATGGCGATCACGTGTAACTGGCCCATTCGCCGTACCGCCCTATCCGGCCAACCGGATCGGGTTGAAGATGTCGGCCCAGATGAGAAGGACCCCCATCACGACGAGCACTGCTGCCATCGCGTAGGCGACAGGCAGCAACTGGGCGACATCGGCATAGCCCGGGTCGGGTCGGCGCATCAGGCGGGCGTACCCACGCCGGACAGCCTCGTAGAGTGCGCCGGCGATGTGCCCCCCGTCGAGGGGCAGCAGCGGTATGAAGTTGAAGAGGGCGACGAAGAGGTTGACCCCGCCAAGCAGGGACAGCAGCAGGAACCAGCGGTTGGTGAGGCTGATATCGGCGTTTGAGGCCACCTCACCGGCAACCCTGCTCGCCCCAACCACGCTCATCGGGCTTTCCTGATCACGTTCCTCGAGGCCGAAGACCGTTTTTGCCACGCCACCCATGCGTTCGGGGAGGTGAAGCATGGCCTCACCCGTGGCCTTGGTCAGTCCCCACATGGTCGAGGCGACGTAGCCAACCCCTTGGCGCTCGCGAACCTCCTCGGGCACGACCCCCAGGAACCCCACGTTGACGAACTCGTCGGCGTTTTCCAAGCTCGGGCGCTGGGCGACCAAGGTCGTCGTGCTGAGCGTCAGTTCCGTGCCGTTCCGCTCGACCACGACGTCGATCTGCTCGCCTGCGCTCGCTCGTATCGCCGTGGTGAACTCCTCCCAGCTGCCCATGTCGTCCCCGTTGAGCGTCAGAATCTCGTCACCGCGCTTGAAGCCGGCCTCCCGAGCGGGCGCAACCGGATCGGGGTTGGGACTGGGCGCGACGCGACAGGGCCTCATCGGTTCGCGGGCGGGGATGACGCAGTCAGAGATGTCGCTCACCACAAGCGTGGCGGTCGGTACGCCGATGCCCATGAATACAGCACCGAACAGCAGTACCGCCAGCACCACGTTGACAGAGGGACCGCCTGCCATCACGATCACCTTCTGCCACCACGGTTTGCGGTAGAAGAGCCGGTCCTGGTCGACCGCTGTGACGTTCTCGTACTCCAGCGCCCTGGCGTCGGCGATCA
>JACCSH010000106.1 GCA_013813125.1 Nocardioidaceae bacterium
AACACGACGTTGCGGACGATCCGGAGCTGGTGCACAACGGTGGCGCATCTGGCGCCGTCACCTCGTCGAACGAGTCGGGCTACGACGAGGCCGATGCCGAGTCGTTTCCCGCGAGCGACCCCCCGGCGTACAAGACGGACGACGAGAGCGGCCCCGCCTCCCGGCGGCCCGCTGAGCTTCCGGCGGCATCCAGCGACGCCTCTGCCCGGCTGGAGAAGCGGTTCAGCGTAACCCTCGAAGACGGTGCGAGCTTCGAAGTCGGACACGGCGCCGTCGCCATCGCTGCCATCACTTCGTGCACCAACACATCGAACCCATCGGTGATGATCGGTGCGGCCCTGCTGGCCAAGAGGGCCGTCGAGAAGGGGTTGACCAGCAAGCCGTGGGTCAAGACGACCTTGGCGCCAGGGTCGAAGGTCGTCATGGACTACTACGAGCGCGCCGGCCTCACGCCGTACCTCGAGAAGCTGGGCTTCAACCTCGTCGGATACGGCTGCACGACGTGCATCGGCAACTCCGGACCGCTGATTCCCGAGGTCAGTGAGGTGGTCAATGAGCAAGACCTCGCGGTCGTCTCGGTGTTGTCGGGCAACCGGAACTTCGAGGGCCGGATCAACCCCGACATCAAGATGAACTACCTGGCCTCGCCGCCACTGGTGGTGGCTTATGCGCTGGCCGGCTCGATGGACATCGATCTGTTCAACGAGCCCCTTGGACAGGACACCTCGGGCCAGGACGTTTTCCTCAAGGACATCTGGCCGTCACCGGCCGAGGTGGAGGAGGTCGTGGCGGCCTCCATCACGTCGGAGATGTTCACCAAGGACTACGCCGACGTCTTCACCGGTGACGAGCGTTGGCAGTCGCTGCCGACTCCTGAGGGGGACACGTTCGCTTGGGACCCGGAGTCGACATACGTACGCAAGCCGCCGTACTTCGAGTCCATGTCGCGCGACCCTGAGCCGGTCACCGATATCGTGGACGCTCGTGTCCTGGCCAAGCTCGGCGACTCGGTCACGACCGACCACATCTCACCGGCAGGAGCCATCAAGAAGGACTCACCGGCGGGCAGGTACCTGGCGGAGCACAAAGTGGAGCCGCGCGAGTTCAACTCTTACGGCTCTCGGCGTGGCAACCACGAGGTCATGATCCGTGGCACCTTCGCCAACATCCGGCTGCGCAACCAGCTCGCCCCGGGGACTGAGGGCGGCTTCACCCGCAATTTTGCTGGCGACGGTGAGGTGACGTCGATCTATGAGGCGTCAGAGGTGTATGCCGCCCGGGGTATCCCGCTGGTGATCCTGGCCGGCAAGGAGTATGGCTCGGGCTCTTCTCGAGACTGGGCCGCGAAGGGCACCGCGTTGCTAGGCGTCAGGGCCGTTCTGGCTGAGTCGTACGAGCGGATCCACCGGTCCAACCTGATCGGCATGGGGGTGCTGCCACTGCAGTACCCGGAGGGCCAGTCTGCGGAGTCACTGGGCCTGACCGGAGAGGAAACCTTCGAGATAACCGGTGTCACCGAACTCAACGAAGGTCGTACACCGGCGACGGTGAAGGTCAAGGCCGCAGATGTGGAGTTCGACGCTGTGCTGAGGATCGACACGCCGGGGGAAGCGAACTACTACCGCCACGGCGGCATCATGCAGTACGTGCTGCGAAACCTGCTCAGCCGGTAAAGCCGAGCTTGCGAGGCCGTGCGACGGCCGCTCAGCTACCCGCGCCCAGAGCACGTTTGATCTCGAGCGCGACGGCGGCGGCCTCGGCGTCGTCGTCGTATCGAGTGCGGGGCCAGAAGAAACCCCGGAGCCCGTCCTTGCGGCGGCGGGGGACGACGTGCACGTGGAGATGTGGCACCGACTGCGAGACCACATTGTTCATCGCAACAAACGTCCCTTCCGCGCCGACAGCGGCCGCTAGGGCGGCGGCCACTTTCTGTACTGTTGCCATCAGCGGGACCATCAGGTCGGTGGGCAGCTCGAGCAACGTCTGAACGTGGACGCGGGGAACCACGAGTACATGACCCTTGAACACCGGCCGCGAGTCGAGGAACGCCACCGTTTGGGACGAGTCCCAGACTCGATGAGCCGGTTGGCGCCCCGCCGCTAGGTCGCAAAACAAACAGGTCACGAGAGGTGAACCTAGTCCTCGGCTCGGGGTGGTCTAGCCGACAGGGTATCGAACAGATGTTCGAACACTGAGGTAGAGTGATCGGGTGACGCTCGCCTATGCTCCTCCTGGTTGGCCCGAGCAAGTACGGCCTCCCGGAGCCCCGCGCTGGGAGGACACCGCGATCGGATGGCTGTTCGACCAGTGCCCGCCCGACTACCGCGTCTACGCCGGCTTGCGGCGCCACCCCGTTGTGCTCGCCCGCTTTGCGGCTCTCCATACCGAGGCCAGTATCCAGGCGGCACAGCGTGGCATCTCCGAGGCCAGGACCAGTCTTCGCGACGTGCTGCCCACCGAGTCGGTCGAGGGTGCCATCTCGATGTGGGAACGGGAGGGCGCCCGGCTGCTGGCCGTTCGACGAGGCGTCGGTCTCATCGAAGATGCGTTTCGCGGCCGTCAGTTCCGGGCCCGCCTCTAGAGCGGTTGCCTCCACGAGACCGAGTTCGTCATAGACTGCAGGCTCATTCACGACCGTGACGCTCCCATCTGGCAGCGGTGCGCCTGCGACATTGCCTGCGGCGAGGGAAGGGACTCGATGGGTCTGCTGGACAACCTCACCTCACCGCGTGACCTGCGCGCTCTCGACGAGCAACAGCTCCGGGAGCTCGCTGCGGAGATTCGAGCGTTCCTGGTTGCCAAGGTGTCTCGTACAGGTGGCCACCTCGGCTCCAACCTTGGTGTCGTCGAGCTGACCTTGGCCATTCATCGCGTCTTCGATTCACCCACTGACAAGGTGATCTTCGACACCGGCCACCAGGCCTACGTGCACAAGATCCTCACCGGACGCGCCGGCGGTTTCGACGGGCTCAAGCAGTCAGGCGGAATTTCCGGCTACCCCAGTCGAGCGGAGTCCGAGCACGACCTGGTCGAGAACTCTCATGCATCGACCGCGCTTTCGTACGCCGACGGCCTGGCCAAGGCGTTTGCGCTGCGCGGCGAGCAGCGGTCGGTGGTGGCGGTAGTGGGAGACGGGGCGCTCACCGGTGGCATGACCTGGGAGGCGCTCAACAACATCGCCTCGGACCGGCACAGCAATCTCGTGATCGTCGTCAACGACAATGGCAGGTCGTACTCGCCGACCGTCGGGGCCTTCGCCGAGCATCTGGCGTCGCTGCGCACCAACCCGCACTACGAACAGGCTCTCGACCAGGTTCGACGCAAGCTGACCCGCACCAAGTTCGTCGGCCCACCGATGTACGACGCTCTGCACGCGATCAAGAAGGGGCTCAAGGACGCCATTGCCCCCCAGGGCATGTTCGAAGACCTCGGTCTGAAGTATCTGGGGCCGGTCGACGGACACGACTTGGATGCCGTCGAGCAGGCGTTGACTCTGGCCAAGAACTTCCATGGCCCCGTGATCGTGCATGCCCTCACACGCAAGGGGATGGGATATCCACCGGCCGAGCGGCACATGGCGGACAACTTCCACGGCGTCGGCACGTTCGACCCGGAGACTGGCGAGCCACTTGCTGCGGTGGCCACGATCTGGACCGACGTGTTCCGCGACGAACTCGTGCAGCTTGGTGCCGAGCGCCCGGATCTGGTAGCCGTCACTGCCGCAATGCTGCACCCCACCGGACTCGACGGCTTCTCGACCGCGTACCCAGAACGAACATTCGACGTCGGCATCGCCGAGCAGCACGCCATCACGGCGGCTGCCGGAATGGCGATGGGTGGTCTGCATCCCGTGGTCGCGATCTACGCCACGTTCCTCAACCGAGCGTTCGACCAGGTCCTCATGGATGCGGCGTTGCACAAGTGCGGTGTCACGATCGTGCTCGACCGAGCGGGGGTGACGGGCGACGACGGGGCCTCCCACAACGGCATGTGGGACATGTCGATCTTGCAGGTCGTACCCGGTCTGCGCCTGGCCGCCCCCCGCGACGGGACGCGGCTGCGAGAGCTGCTGCGTGAAGCCGTCGAGGTAGCGGATGCACCGACCGTCGTACGGTTTCCGAAGGGGGCAGTGCAAGTGGACCTCGATGCCGTGGAGAAAGTCGGAACGGTCGACGTGATGGCGCGAGTGGGAGCACCTGACGTGCTGATCGTGGCGGTGGGATCGATGGTGGCGACCTGTCTCGACGTGGCGCAAAGGCTCGCTGCGCAAGGTATCGGGGTGACGGTTGTCGATCCCCGCTGGGTCAAGCCGGTCACCCCTGAGCTCGTCGAGCTGGCGCGCCAGCACCGGCTCATCGTCAGCGTCGAGGACAACGGTCGGGTGGGCGGATGTGGCAGTGTCCTGACCCAGGCGCTTCTCGATGCCTGCGTGGATCGGCCGGTTCAGGTGTTCGGCATACCGCAGCAGTTCCTCGACCATGGCAAGCGCGCGGCGATCCTCGACGCAGTCGGTTTGACGGCACAAGGGCTGGCTCGCGACATCACCGCGCGCATGTCTGCGCTTGCCGAGGTCGGTAGCGACTCGCCGGCCAGCGCACCAACAGAGTCCGCCTAGCGGGCCGGTCCTCGCTCCTCGCGTCCGGGGAGCCCTGATGGAGAAGCCCTGACAGAATCTGCAGATGCCACACACGGTGACAGAGCTGCTGGCTCTGCTGGAGCTGGAACGTCTGGACGTCGACCTGTACCGGGGCCAGCAGCCCGACACCTCGTTCCAGCGCGTCTTCGGTGGCCAGGTGGCTGCACAGGCGCTCCGAGCCACCTGGCACAGCGTGGACGCTGAACTGGCGGTGCACTCGCTGCACTCCTATTTCCTGCGACCAGGCGACACCGCTGTGCCGATCTTGTATGACGTGGAACGGATTCGAGACGGTCACTCGTTCGCCACCAGACGCGTCGTGGCTCGCCAGCACGGCAAGCCAATCTTCTATCTGACCGCCTCCTTTCAGGTCGGTGAAATCGGGTTCGACCACCAAGACGCGATGCCCGACGTTGCTGGGCCGGAAGAGTGTCCGCTTGTCGGTGATCTGCTTCGGAGCCTCCCCGGAGGCGGCGCGGAAGCGGTCGACACCTGGGACCGCGAGTGGGCCGCGTTGGACGTGCGCTATGCGGGGGATTCTCGGGCCGGGAGCGCCCTCGCCGGCCCCGACCAGCCAGCTCGGGCCCAGATCTGGCTCAAGGCCGCGGGTCCGGTGCCAGACGATCCGCCCACGAACACCGGCGTGCTGGCCTATGCGAGCGACCTGACGCTTCTTG
>JACCSH010000225.1 GCA_013813125.1 Nocardioidaceae bacterium
GTGCACATGGACATCACCCCCTTTGTTGAGGCGCTTCGCCGCGACCTCCTGCAAGCCGCCGATGCAGGCAGCGACGAGGTCCGCTTCGCAGCCGAGCGACTCGCTCTTGCCCTGGACCCGGCGGTCCTCTTGACCTTGATGGACGCGCTGTCGCAGGCCGCCTCGGAGATCACCCACGAGCTGCCTGGTTCGTCTGTCGAGGTCCGGCTGAAGGGCAGAGAACCCATCTTCGTGATCGCCGGTGCAGCCGCCGAACAGCCGCCAAACCTGCCGACGACACCTCACTCATCGCCAGCCGCAGAGCCCGACTCCGGAGAGGACGACGAGACGGTTGCGCGGATCACCCTGCGGCTACCTGAGTCGCTCAAGGTCAAGGCCGAGGAACTGGCAGCACGAAGAGGCCAGTCGCTCAACACCTGGCTGGTCAACGCGGCCCGCAATGCCTTGGCCGACAAGGACGACGCCAGCTGGGCCGCTATGGGCCCTGGCGCCCCCGGACGCAACCGCTCATCCAACAAGCGCATCCAGGGATGGGTGCGATGAAAGAGGAGACCAGCATGCACAGCTTCCACACTCCCGGCCCCGTCCAGCTCCGTGTGGAGCTGTGGGAAGGGACTATCAGTGTCGTCGCGGACGAGACTGACACCACGACGGTCGAGTTGACTCCTGAGAAGGGGGACGACTCGGCGCAAGATCTCATCGACCGCACGACAGTCGAGCAGCGGGGCAATGAGGTTGTGGTCTTGATGCCCAAGGCCAAGGGCGGCCTGTTCCGTCGTGGCACCAGTGTTCGGGCGGTCATCCACCTTCCGGTCGACAGTGACATCCACGTCGAAACCGCCTCGGCCGACGTGGACACGCGCGGCCCATTGGCAGATGTCCACGTGAGTACCGGCTCGGGTGATGTCAGCCTCGACCTCACCACAGCTCTCAAGGCTCGACTCGGGTCGGGGGACCTGAGACTCGGAGCCGCCCGAGGGTCGGTCGACATCAAGGGCGGCTCATCGGATCTGGTCATCGGCGACGTCGCCGGTGCGGCCACCATCCTCACCGGTTCGGGCGATGTACTGCTCGATCATGTGGGCGGCCGTCTCACCGTCAAGAGCGGGTCGGGTGACGTGGTCCTGAAGCACGCCGGCGAGGACGTCAACGCGATGGCAGGCTCGGGCGACCTGGTGCTCAAGAGAGTGGAGCACGGGCGGGTCAGGGCCAAGACCGGCTCGGGTGACATCGCGATCGGTGTCGCTCAAGGGACGGCGGCGTACCTCGACATCTTCACCGTCAGCGGCGACTTCCACTCAAGCCTCGACAGCGCCGGACCTCCGTCTAACGGGGAACCCACGGTGGAGATCGACGTGAAGTCCGGAAGTGGCGATGTGGTCCTTCAAAGGGCGTAGACGCCTCCCTTCCGAAAGCGCGCTGTCCCGCCGTACGACAACAGCAACAACAGCGAAGCGTTAACCGCGCAACACCGGTCGTCACCACTCTCGGTGGTGCCAAGACCGCGATCCACCCACTTCCAAACCGACCCACCTTCTGTTAAGAGGCGAGACTCATGACCATCAACGAACACCTGACCAAGGAACTCATCCGTGAACGCACCCAGCCGCGGGTGCGGACTCAGCGACCTCCCCATCCCCGAGCCGTGCGAGCCTTGCGCCGTCTGGCGGACCGCATCGAGGGTGATCACTGAACTCGCCGCCGTCGTGCGCGAAGCCCAGCGCCAGTCTGCTCTTTCTGAGCCAGGCTGGCGCTGGTGTGATTATGAGGTCGACCGGCCCTGGATCTTTGTCCGGTGGAAGTTCTGGAACGAGCGCGACTGGGTCGGACCTCGTTGGCCCTGGTAGCGAGAGCCGTACTTCGCGCTCCCGTAAGGGTTGTCGGCAGGCGACGACAGCCGGAAAAAGCACAGCTGGCCGATCTTCATCCCCGGCCACAACTTGATGGGCAGCGTCGCTGCGTTCGAGAGCTCCAGCGTCACATGCCCCGAGAAACCCGGGTCGATGAAGCCGGCCGTTGAGTGGGTGAGCAGACCGAGGCGGCCGAGCGAGGACTTGCCCTCGAGGCGAGCAGCGACATCGTCGGGCAGCGTGATGACCTCGTACGTCGAACCGAGCACGAACTCTCCCGGATGCAAGATGAACGGCTCATCGCCCTCAGGCTCGACCGCGCGGGTGAGATCCGGCTGGTCCTCAGCCGGGTCGATGTGTGGGTAGCGGTGGTTCTCGAACACCCGGAAGTAGCGATCGAGTCGCACATCGATGCTGGAGGGTTGCACCATCTCGGCGTCGAAGGGATCCAAGACCACCCGGTGAGCGTCGATCTCGGCCTGGATGTCGCGGTCGCTGAGCAGCACGCAGCGACCCTACCGAACCGCCGAGACACGACGACCGAGCCCGAGCCGACTCGCGCTCGAGCATTAGCGCGACCTGACCGGCCCTAAGGCTAGGTCGCGGAGATGAGCGCCACGCCGAGCATGGTTACGCCGGTGCCGATGATCTGAACGTGCCTCAAGCGTTCCTTGAGCACGGCCCTCGCGAGCAAGACGGTGACGACAGGGAACAGCGAGCTCAGCACGCTGGTGATGCTGACGTAACCCATCGTGGAGGCGATGGCGAAGAAGAGGTTGGCGGCTAGGTCCCCCGCAGCAATGACGATGAGCCAGCCGTAGTCGCTCGGCTCCACGCCCCCCGTCGTACGCCGAAATAGAGCGACCAGAACGAACGCCGTCGCCACCGTCATGCGCATGGCCCACAGCGTGAGCAGCGGGCTGTCCTCGGACCCGTGGTCGGCGAAAACGAAGAAGACCCCGAAGAAGAGCCCCGCCAGAGCTGCGATCAGCACCGGTCGAGGTGACGAGTCGCCGCTGAACTCCGGCCCACTCGTCAACACGATGCCGAGAAGAGCCACCCCCATGCCGACGATCGCCACAGTGGTGGGGACCTCACCGACGATGAAGCCGAAGACGATGGGGACGAGCACGCCCAGCGAGGTCACCGGCGCAACCACCCCCATCGTTCCCGTCGCCAGGGCGAGGTAGTAGCAATACAGCCCCAACGCTCCGGCTGCTCCTGCAGCCATTCCCCAGGGAAGCCAACCCAGAGGTGCGTGCCAGCCCTCCCAGACCGCGACCGCGACGGAGGAGAACGCGAAACCGAAACCTGCGCTCCAGCCCACGACCACGAGCGCCGGTCGGCGGCGGCTGACCAGTCCACCCATGAAGTCGGCACCACCCCACAGAACGCTCGACAGAAGCGATAACACGATGGCCACCGGCGGAGCGTACCGGCCGGACACGAGGCTGGGGACGGGCGATGACTGAGATGGACAGTCCGGATGAACGAGTGCCGAGCGTGCCGTTAGGATCGATTCCGCTCGTCGTGGTGAGAGCCACGACGACGCTGCGGGTGTAGTTCAATGGTAGAACATCAGCTTCCCAAGCTGACAGTGCGAGTTCGATTCTCGTCACCCGCTCCAAGGCTCTGACCTGCATCGTCCCAGGTCAGACGGCATTTCAGGGGGTCGGATGACTGCCAGGGCGAGTGTCCGTGATTGACCGTGTTGTGCCCTAACTTGCCGAGACTTAGGGCACGCCTAGGGCACGCGCTCGGGCAGCCCGAAGCGAAGCCCTCAGAAAAATCCAGCCCCTCCACTTCATGACCCGCGTCTCCGTCGGGAGGAACCCCTTGGGGGGCGCCGCGAATCAGAGGGAACCTAGTCCCAATACCCCAATACCCGCCGCGCGGAAGGAATCGCTTCGCTCTCCGAAATTCGCACCAGCCGTCCGACCCGGACGAAGCGGATACGC
>JACCSH010000229.1 GCA_013813125.1 Nocardioidaceae bacterium
CCACCACAGCTCTAACGTCATCGCGCACACTCGCCTCAAGAGCGGCGGCTCTGATCTCCTCCTGCACCTGTTCGTTGAGCGCGTTCAAAGGCGGTCGCTCCAGATGAATGGTGCCGACGCCTTCAACCACCTCGAGGTTCACAAACTCAGCCATGCGAAGGAGAGTAACCAAGGGTCGTTCCCCGCGACTCAGCCGCCGAACTCCTCCAATCGTTCACATGAACGAAACTGGGCCTTGTCGCGCCCACCCAGTCTCACAACCGTTCATGTGAATGAGTTCCCGTGTCCTCGGCGCGTTCGCCGCCCCACAACCGTTCACGTGAACGACTTCCCGCCACCTCGCCGCGATCGCCGCCACACAACCGTTCACATGAACTAAAAACCCACACGGCCTCCGCGCTCTGAGCCCGACCACTAGGACGCCTGGGACGTCGAACGACTCAGCCGGCTGAAGATCGAAGTCGCCTATAGGAAGATCGAGCCGCTCGACAAGCAGGTGCAGCGCCTTTTTCGCCGCCTGGTGGACCGCCCCATCGGGGTCTTCGCTTGCCAACCGCACGACGCCAACGTGCTCGGTGTCACCGACCACTCCCAAGGTCCGTATCGCTTGTGCGCGAATCCGAGCCAGCCGATGACCCGCCAACCTCGTCGCCCCGGGGCCGGCGGGTGCTATTTCACGAAGCGTCGACACCTTGAGACAGTTCTCGCCGACTCGCCATGAACGGTCAGCCAATCCCCGGACAACCGCACCAGTCGCTCCGTCGGTCCACACGTACAGCAGACCTCGTGCGCCCCAGACACGAGCCCAGTCGCGCCGCGACCGGCCGTCGAGCACACCGGCAGCAGCGCGCCCCCCGAGATAGGGCAGTACGTCGGGGTACTCCAGCGGATCGGCCCCCGACAACAGGTCGGCACAAAGTTGGGCGGCCACAACCTCCCCCACCTGCCCGGCCAGCTCAGCCAGTAGTTGCCTTGGATGCGCGTCGAGCTCCGCAGGAGACGAGAACTTTGCTCCCACCGGGCTATGGTGCCACTCAGAAGCGGGTCGAGTCAGTGCTGGATCGGCTCAGGCTCCACGCCGACCAGGCTCCACGCCGACCAGGCTCGACGCCGACCAGGCTCGACGCCGACCAACCTCCGCGCCGACCAGGCTCGAGGCCGATCAGCCTCCACGCCATCACCCGCTAGCGCGATCAACCGCCCTACGCTCAACCTCCGGAGTGAGTTCGTTGACGTCGACCGGCCACGCCACCAGTCCCACTTCGGCCGACGACGCGAGCAGGTCGTTCTTGGGCAGGATGCGAACGGTGTAGCCGAACGGTCCGGTGTGGTCGAGGTCGACCTCCGTCTCGAACCGATGCCTTCCGCCTTCGTACGCCTCTGCATGAGCAAGGCTCGCGACCCGTGGGTCTCGCAGTTCGTCGTCGCCGGCGACTCGACCGTGCACCACCTGCACGTCCAGCTCTTCTGGGCTCAGCTGCCCCAGGGAGGCGTAAACCTTGACGGCCAACGTCGACCCCAAAGAAGGTGAGTCGCTCACGCCCTTGGACTCAACATGCTCGATCCGGACGTTCGGCCACGCAGCCCGGACCTTCGCTTTCCACGTCGCCAGCTCTTCGACCGCGGTGTTGTCACCAGCTACCCGCCTGGAGGCGACGGCCGCCGGAGTGTAAAGCTCGTGGACATAGTCGCGGACCATGCGTGAAGCCAAGACCTTCGGCCCGAGTGACTTGAGGGTGTGGCGCACCATCTCGATCCAACGGCTCGGCAGCTGGTCGCGGTCCAGATCGTAGAAGCGCGGTGCCACCTCGAGTTCGAGCAGGTCGTAGAGCGCCGCAGCCTCGATGTCGTCTCGACGGTCGACGTCTTCTACACCGTCCGCCGAGGGAATGGCCCAGCCATTGTCGCCGTCGTACCACTCATCCCACCAACCATCGAGGATCGACAGGTTGAGGCCCCCGTTGAGGGCTGCCTTCATGCCTGACGTGCCGCACGCTTCGTAGGGCCGCAACGGGTTGTTGAGCCAGACGTCGCATCCTGGATACAAGGGTTGAGCCATCGCGATGTCGTAGTTGGGCAGAAAGACGATTCGGTGCCGCACCTCGGGGTCGTCGGAGAAACGAACGACCTGCTGGATGAGCTTCTTGCCGCCGTCGTCAGCGGGATGGGACTTTCCAGCGATGACCAGCTGGAGGGGGCGCTCGGGGTCGAGGAGGAGTCTCTTGAGGCGAGCGGGATCGCGCAGCATCAAGGTCAACCGTTTGTACGACGGCACTCGCCGGGCGAACCCGATCGTCAAAACGTCAGGATCCAGCACCGAGTCGACCCAACCGAGCTCCGCTCGAGTAGCACCTCGTTGCAGCCAGGAGTGACGCACGCGCTTGCGCACGTCGGCGACCAGGCGTTGCCGCAGCTGGTGCTTGGTATCCCAGATGGCGCGCGACGACACCTTGTCGATGGCAGACCAGTCGCGCGTGTTGGTGAGCGACTGGAGCACCCCTTCGCGCTCAGCCAGCTCGAACACCTCGCGCGCAACCCAGGTGGGGGCGTGGACGCCGTTGGTTATCGACGTGATCGGGACATCCGTCTTGTCGAAGCCCGGCCACAGGCCCGCGAACATCTCGCGGGAAACCTCTCCGTGCAGTTTGCTGACCCCGTTGGCCCGTCCTGCAAGACGGAGCCCCATGACTGCCATATTGAAGACGGTGGGATCGCCGCCGTCGTAGTCCTCAGCGCCCAGGGCTAGGATCTTGTCGACGGGGAGCCGTTCGAAAGCGTTGTCGCCGCCGAACTGCTGAGCGATCAGCTCGCGTGAGAACCGGTCGATGCCGGCAGGCACTGGAGTGTGAGTCGTGAAGACCATGCCGGCTCGTGCCTTCTCCAGGGCTGCATCGAAGTCGAGGCCGTCCGCGACGATGAACTCGCGGATGCGGTCGATGCCAAGGAAACCAGCGTGGCCCTCGTTGGTGTGGAACACCTCGGGGGCTGGCGCACCGGTGATGTCGCAGTAGGCACGAACGGCGCGTATGCCGCCGATACCCAGGAGCAGCTCTTGGAGAAGGCGGTGGTCCGTCGCCCCGCCGTACAACCGGTCGGTCACGTCGCGCAGCGGTTGGGAGTTCGCCTCGATGTCGGAGTCGAGCAGGAGCAGGGGCAC
>JACCSH010000302.1 GCA_013813125.1 Nocardioidaceae bacterium
CAACTGAAGGAGTACGGCGCTCGCAAGCCGGCTCAACTGTCTGGTGGCCAGCAGCAGCGGGTAGCCCTGGGGCGGGCCCTCATCAACCATCCGGGTGTGTTGTTGCTCGATGAGCCGCTGGGTGCGCTTGACCTCAAGCTGCGCCGTCAGATGCAGATCGAGCTCAAACGGATCCAGACGGAGATCGACGTCACGTTCGTGCACGTGACGCATGACCAGGAGGAAGCCATGACCATGGCCGACACCATCGCGGTCATGAACTCCGGGGTCATCGAGCAGATGGGTGCGCCGGGGGAGCTCTACGAGAATCCGACCACCACGTTCGTAGCCAACTTTCTGGGTCAGTCGAACCTCATCGTCGCAGCCGTGCTCGATAGCTCAGGCGAGGTCGTCGTCGTGGACTGTCACGGGCAGAAGGTTGGTGTCGAGGCCTCACGCGCACACGCCAGTGCGGGCAAGGGCTGGCTGGGGGTACGACCCGAGAAGATCTTCGCGAGTGCGGGCGGATCGGAGCATCACGACGGCTCGAATGTGCTCACCGGGGGTAGTGTCACTGACGTCAGCTTCGTGGGTGTTAGCACCCAGTACCTGGTGCGGATGCCGTGGGGCCAAGAACTCATGGTGTTCGAGCAGAACACCGGCCAGCGGGCGTCGTTCAGAAACGGCGACGACGTCGACCTGGCCTGGTCCCCCGCGCACGCCTTTCTTCTCGATGCAGAGCAAGACGCGTACGCCGGGAGGATGACGCCAGAGGACGACGGATGAGCGAGGCCGCGCCCACGACATCGCCTGCGCCGACTTCGCCGGACGGCGACGGCGACACCGTCAAGCGTCGACGCTGGGGCTGGCTGTTGCTCCTCCCCGGCATGTTGTGGCTGGCCGTCTTCTTCCTGTTCCCGACAGTCCAGCTGTTCTTCACCTCCCTGTACGACCCGAGCGGCTCGTACGTTTCGGGCTATGCGATGACCTGGCACGTCGCGAACTACGCCGAGGCGATTACTGACACTGGCAATCTGTTCGTCCGCTCGTTCCTGTATGCCGCCATCACCACGTTCGTCTGCCTGTTGTTGGCCTATCCGCTGGCGTACGCCATCGCTTTCAAGTCCGGTCGGTGGAAGAACGTCATGTTGGTGCTCGTCATAGCGCCCTTTTTCACGAGCTTCCTGCTGCGCACCCTGTCATGGCGCGCGATTCTCTCCGATCAGGGACCGGTCACGAGCTTCCTTCAGACGATCGCGATCCTCCCCGACGACGGGCGTCTCCTGGCGACACCCGTCGCGGTCATCGCCGGACTCGTCTACAACTTCCTGCCGTTCATGACGCTTCCGCTGTACGCGTCACTGGACAAGGTCGACTACCGCCTGATCGAGGCGGCGGGGGACCTCTACTCGAGCCCGTTCACCGGCTTCCGCAAGGTCACGTTCCCGCTGTCCCTGCCCGGGGTCGTGTCGGGAACCCTCCTGACGTTCATCCCGGCGAGCGGTGACTACATCAATGCCGAGCTACTGGGAACGCCGAACCAGTACATGCTCGGCAACCGAATCCAGGCAGCGTTCCTGACCGAGCACAATTACCCGCTAGCGGCGACGCTGTCGATCATCTTGATGGTGGTCGTGGTCTCGATGGTCGTTGTGTACGTCCGGCGGGCCGGAACTGAGGAACTCGTCTGATGTCGACCGCGACACCTGCCCGAATCGCCTCCGCCATCAACTCGCAGTCGCCCAAGCCGCCCGCACGCAAGGGTCTCGGGCGGTGGGTCGCCGACCACCTGGTGCTGCTGGCGGGGATCTTTGTGCTGCTCTACACGTTCGTGCCAATCGGATACATCTTCGCGCTGTCCTTCAGCCAACCGTCGGGACGCTCGGCGACTGCGGAGTTCGAGGCCTTCACCTGGAACAACTGGAAGACGATCTGTGAACCCGACGGGCTGTGCGAATCGGTCAAGCTGAGCTTCCAGGTCAGCATCACGGCCACGATCATGGCGACGGTTCTCGGCACACTGATGGCCTTCGCCCTCGTGCGCCACACGTTCCGTGGTCGGGCCGCGTCCAATCTCGTCATCTTCTTGCCCATGGCGACTCCTGAGGTGGTCATGGGCTCGTCCCTGTTGGCCATGTTCGTGGCCGTGGGCGTTGATGGGCTCTTGGGTCTCATCACCATCGTCATCGCGCACGTTCTGTTCTGCCTGTCGTTCGTCGTGGTCACGGTGAAGGCTCGGCTGGTGGGCATGGACTCCCGCCTAGAGCAGGCCGCCATGGACCTTTACGCCAACGAGTGGCAAACGTTTCGGCTGATTACTCTTCCCCTGGCCATGCCGGGCATCGTCGCGGCGGCGATGCTGTCGTTCTCGTTGTCATTCGATGACTTCATCGTCACGAACTTCACGGCCGGCCAGTCGGTGACGTTCCCGCTGTTCGTCTACGGCAGCAAGCTGAAGGGCTTCGCGCCCCAGTTGTTCGTCGTTGGCACGTTGATGTTCCTGATCTCGTTCGTTTTCGTGATCGCGGCGGAGCTCTGGCGCCGCCGCCGCCGTACTTAGGATTGCGCGCCTCAGATCGCCGTACTCGCGACACAGGCGTCGAGGGGAACTCAGCGTTGTGTCGCCATCTCCAGCAGCTTGTTGACTGTCCGCAGGTTCCGAGCCGTCACCTCGACGCCGAGCTTGTGAAGCGGGAGCCTAGCCAGTCTTCTCGACTTGCCGACTCCGTCGACATAGTGCAGGTAGATTTCGGATCCGATGATTTTGAACTCCTCCGGCGAGGCATCGAAGTCAGCCAGCGTATCGACCGACGCAGCGGATGGGCGCTCGGTCATGAAGCCGATGAGAAGCTTGCGCTCGTCGGCATCGGGGAAGGGGTTCTGAGCAAGTGCCGACCTCAGCTCGGCTGCCGTGCGTGTCACAACCCGGGGGGTGAAGCCGAGCGCGGCGTCGAGAGACGACTCGAGCCGGGCAGCCAGCGTTCTCGAGTTCACGGCGCTGCGTACAACGACATTTCCGC
>JACCSH010000280.1 GCA_013813125.1 Nocardioidaceae bacterium
CCACGACGGCTAGACCGCATAGATGAACTTTAGGGTGTGCTGGTGAGGCGAGGGGTCGGGCGGGTGTTGACCGACATCCGTCCGCTGCAGGCCTCGGCCGACTTCCGGCGCTTGTGGCTTGGCAGCACGGTCTCTCAGCTCGGCCAGCAGATGACCGCAGTGACCATAGCGATTCAAGTCTTCGCGATCACCGGTTCCACATTCTCGGTCGGGCTGGTCGGTCTTTTCTCCCTCGTTCCGCTGGTGACGTTTGGTCTCTACGGTGGAGCCCTGACCGATGCGCTGGACCGGCGCAAGCTCGCTCTCGTTGCATCCTGCGGGCTGTGGGGATCGTCTTTGCTCCTCGTTGCCCACGCGGCTCTCGGGTGGGAGTCCGTGGGGTTTCTTTACGGTGTGGTCGCGCTGCAAGGAGGCTTCTTTGCCGTCAACAGCCCGACGCGCAACGCGATCGTTCCCCGGCTGATCGACGCAGAACTGCTGCCGGCTGCAAACGCCCTCAACATGGCGTCGTTCAACCTCGGCTTCACACTGGGTCCCCTGCTCGGAGCGCTGGCCATCGGGGCCGGCGGCTACACCTTCGCTTACGCAATCGACGCAGTCACCTTCACCGCTGCCGTGTACGCGGTGTTCCGGCTGCCTCCGATGCCGCCGCTGTCGGCGACGGAGGACGCGACAGGGCGACCTGGGCTGCGATCGGTTGTGGAAGGGCTCCGCTTTCTGAAGGGCGCGCGCAACCTGTCGATGACCTTCATTCTCGACATGTGCGCCATGGTGCTGGCGCAGCCTCGCGCGCTCTTCCCGGCGGTGGCTGGAGGTTTCTTCGGCGGTGGCGTTCGCACCGTCGGCTTGCTGCAGGCGGCCCCTGCCCTCGGCTCTCTGCTCGCGTTCGCCTTCTCCGGCTGGGTGGGCAAGGTTCGGCGTCAAGGCCTCGCCATCGCGTTGTGCGTGATCACGTACGGCGCTGCGGTCGCTGCGTTCGGCTTTTCACGGGCGCTCTGGCTCGGAGTGCTGTTCCTGGCGATGAGCGGCGCCGCTGACATGGTGAGTGCTGCCTACCGGCAGACGATCTTGCAAGCGGCAGCGCCGGACAATCTGCGTGGACGTCTCCAGGGAGTGTTCATCGTGGTCGTCGCTGGCGGACCCCGGCTAGGGGACTTCGTCGCCGGCTCGACCGCTGCCCTCTTGACACCGACGATTGCCCTGGCGGGGGGTGGGATCGCGTGCATCGTGGCCGTCATGGCGTTCAGCGCCTGGCAGCACGGGTTCTTGAGATACGACGCGAAGCACCCGACCCCGTGAGCCTGCTCATGATCAGATAACACCCGCTGGGCCGGACCGGTTCCGGCGGCCGTTGAAACTGTCACGGCACGCTGCTGGCATCCGTGAGTTGGAGTATCACTGCCACCGCATGGCACAATGTGTGCCGACTTCGAATCAAGCCGGACCCTCTCACTTCGGTGCGCCTCGAATCCCGCGTGAACGCCCGCTCAGGCCCCACCGAGGCGCGATGTTCACCACTCGCCAATACTTCAAGGAGACACCACACAAGTGGCCGTCAAAATCAGGCTCAAACGCATGGGCAAGATCCGTGCTCCGCACTACCGCATCGTCGTGGCCGACGCGCGCACCAAGCGCGATGGTCGCGTCATCGAGGAGATCGGCCTGTATCACCCGAAGGAGGATCCGAGCTTTATCGAGGTGAACTCCGAACGGGCGCAGTACTGGCTAAGCGTCGGTGCCCGGGCGAGCGAGCCTGTCACCGCGATCCTCAAGGTCACCGGTGACTGGCAGAAGTTCAAAGGCGAAGCGGCCCCAGCCCCCATGAAGGTGGCCGAGCCGAAACGCGACAAGACTGAGATCTTCAACGAGGCGCTCAAGGACTCGACCAACGAGCCCAAAACCGAGGCCGTAACCGCGAAGAAAGGCGCGGCCAAGAGACCGCCCGCCTCCGATGCCCCGCCGGCCGAAGCTCCTCTCGACGATCGCCAGGCAGCCGCTGACCAGGCGAGCACCGTCTCGGTCGCCGACGCTCCTGCCTCGGACGCACCGGCTGAGGCTGATACGTCCGATGCGTCTGACACGCCTGCTGATGCTCCTGCTTCGGACGCACCGGCAGCCGACGACAAGTCGGAGTCCTAACGGTGCTTCCCGAGGCCCTCGACCACCTCGTGCGCGGAATCGTCGACCACCCGGACGACGTGGCGGTGAGCACCCGCAAGCAGCGTGGACGCAACCCTAGGTTCGCCGGTCGTGGTGAAACGCTGGAGGTCCGAGTGCATCCAGACGACCTGGGTCGCGTCATTGGCCGCTCGGGTCGAACCGCGACGGCACTGCGCACGGTGATTTCGGCGCTGAGCGACGAGGACAACATCCGCATTGACATCGTGGACGTCGACCGTCGCCGCTGACGACGCGGTCCAAGCCGACATGACCGAGAACGCCAGCGGAACGGCGACCTCTCAGCGCGACGATTCTCGTCCCGTCGAAGTCCTCGTGGGCAGGATCGGTCGCGCTCACGGCGTTCGCGGCGATGTCACGATCGACGTCCGCACCGACGAGCCGGAGCGGCGGTTCGCCGACGGCATGACATTCGACACCCCCGTCGGCAAGCTGGAGCTGCAGGAGAGCAGATGGCACGGTCAGCGGTTGCTGGCGACCTTCGTCGGCGTCAGGGACCGCAACGCCGCCGAGGCGCTGAGAGGCACCGAGCTGCACGTGGTCATACCGGTTGATGAGCGGCCCGACGATCCTGAGGAGTTCTACGACCATCAGCTCATCGGCTTGTCGGCCGTGACCGATGCAGGCGAACTCGTCGGCGAAGTCGGCGAAGTGCTGCACCTTCCCGCCCAAGACCTGCTCGTCGTACGTCGAAACGGCGCCGAGGTTTTGATCCCCTTCGTCACTGAGATCGTGCCGACCGTCGACATCGATGCCGGCCGTTTGGTCGTCGTACCCCCATCGGGTCTGCTCGACGAGGGATGACCTCGATGCGAATCGACATCATCTCCATCTTTCCTGACTACCTCGCCCCGCTCGAACTCTCCCTTCTCGGTCGCGCGCGCGATGACGGCCTCCTCGACGTCCACACTCACGACCTGAGACGGTGGACGCACGACCGGCATTCCACGGTCGACGACACGCCCTACGGTGGCGGTGCGGGCATGGTGATGAAAGCCGAGCCGTGGGGCGCGGCCATCGACGCGATCATCAGCGAGGCCGGCGCGCAGGACACCCCAACGCCGCTGCTCATCGTTCCCACCCCGTCCGGATCACTCCTTACCCAAGACATGGCGGCGCAGTTGGCCGTCAAGCCCTGGCTGGTGTTTGCCTGCGGTCGCTACGAGGGGATCGACCAGCGGGTCATCGACCACTTCTCCTCGCAGATCCCCGTCGAAGAGATCAGTATTGGGGACTTCGTCTTGGCTGGCGGCGAGGTAGCTGCGCTGGTCATCGTCGAAGCGGCAGCCCGGTTGCTGCCAGGTTTCATGGGTAACGCCGCGTCGCTCACCGAGGAGTCCCATGCCGCCGGTGGGTTGCTCGAGTATCCGGTGTACACCAAGCCGGCAGTCTGGCGTGGCAGAGAGGTTCCCCCGGTCCTGCTGTCGGGCAACCACGCCAAGATCGCCGCGTGGCGGCGCGAGCAAGCGCTCCGTCGTACGGCGAGCCGGCGCCCAGACCTGTTGCGCAGGTCTGAAGGCATGGAGCCGACCGATCTCGACACATCGCGCAACACCGGCGCCCAGTAGACCCCCTCCACCGGGCGCAGGAGCTGGAGGTCTGCACCAAACCGTCTGCGTCGACCACGTCCTGCCGCTCGATTTCTGCTCGGCGACCTGCTGTGGCAAACTTGCCCGTTGGTGTCACACCTTCCGAGATCGACTTATCGGACGTTGGTTCTGCCGCAGGGGAGCCGAGGCGAGTGGTGTTCTGACACTCTCTGACGAGAACAACCAACCAAACGTGGGTGGCCTGTGGCACCGACGAGGAAAGCGATCGAGATGACCAACACCATTGACGCGCTCGCGGCCAGTGTCCTGCGCGATGATGTGCCCGAGTTCCGTGCCGGCGACACCCTGAAGGTGCACGTCAAGGTCGTGGAAGGCAACCGGTCGCGTATCCAGCTCTTCCAAGGCGTCTGCATCAGGGTCCAGGGCTCTGGCGTTGGCCGGACGTTCACCGTGCGCAAGGTGAGCTTTGGAGTGGGTGTCGAGCGCACCTTCCCGCTTCACACCCCGATCATCGACAAGATCGAGGTCGCCACTCGTGGCGATGTGCGCCGCGCCAAGCTCTACTACCTGCGCAACCTGCGGGGCAAGGCCGCCA
>JACCSH010000281.1 GCA_013813125.1 Nocardioidaceae bacterium
AAAACGCGATAGCCGCGCCAGTGCGTGGAGCCGGTGAGGTCCTGACGGCGGTGCTGGGGCTGCAGGGTCCCTCGAGCCGCTTTGGGCCGCGGGCGATGCGCGCCGCTGTGGAGGTGCTGACGAACCACTGCGCCCAGCTATCCGCCACCTCCAGATGAGCGCATATGTCCGGTCAGTGTTGCCGTTTGGGCAAGGCTCTTGTGGTGATGTGCGTCGCCGTGCGAGGGTCGTGAGGCGAACGGGAAGTTGCGGATCGATGTCACATCCGCCCAACGCCTAGGTCGGGGGTTTGCACAGTGCCTGAGGAGGTGAGCTGGTACTCGAGTTTCTGGACCTATCTGCAGTTCACCTGGCGGGACCTGGTCCAGTTCGCTCTCGAACACGCGGTCATCGTGGTCATCTCGGTCCTCATCTCGACTGTCATCGGGGTCGGGCTTGGTGTCCTCACCTACCGGACCGAGCGCCCCCGCGAGCTCGTCCTCGCCGTGACCGGCACGTTCCTTACGATCCCTTCGCTAGCTCTGTTCACGCTGCTCATCCAGATCCCGGGGCTCGGCCTCGGCGCTCGGTCGGTCGTCGTAGCACTCGTCATGTACGGCCTGCTGCCGATCGTCCGCAACACCATCGTCGGGCTCCGCGAGGTCGACCCGGCCATCGTCGAGTCCGCCCAGGGCATGGGCATGGGACGAGCCGCGCGGCTGTGGCGGATCGAGCTGCCACTCGCCTGGCCGGTCGTCCTGACGGGTGTAAGGGTGGCCACGCTGCTCCTCATCGGTATCGCTGCGATCGGCGCCTACATCAACGGGCCCGGTCTGGGCGAGCCGATCTTCGGCGCCAGCATCGGAAGCGCGTCAGCCCTCAACGACGTGCTCAGCGGAACACTGGGCGTCATCATCTTGGCCATCCTGTTCGATCTTGTCTACGTCGTGCTCTTCCGGCTCACGACCTCGAAAGGCATCAGATGACTGACACTCAAGACGCTGTCGCGTCCGACTCCGGGGCTGCCCCCGACGGCGGCACAATCAAAATCCGGCTGGAGGACCTCGCCAAGCGGTTCCCCGGCCAACAAGAGCCCGCAGTCGATGACTTGACGCTGGAAATTCCCGAGGGGGAGATCGTCATCTTCGTCGGACCGTCCGGGTGCGGGAAGACGACGACGATGAAGATGATCAACCGCATCATCGAACCCTCATCGGGCCGCATCTACCTCGACGGTGAGGACGTCACCAAGGTCAACCCGGACCACCTGCGCCGCCGGATCGGCTACGTCATTCAGCAGATCGGCCTGTTTCCCCATGCGACGATCGCCAGCAATATCGCCACCGTCCCGAAGCTCCTCGGCTGGAAGAAAGAAAGTATCTCCGAGCGGGTGGACGAGCTGCTCGAGATGGTGGGGATGGATCCGGGCCAGTACCGGAACCGCTATCCAAAGGAACTCTCCGGCGGCCAGCGTCAACGGGTGGGTGTCGCGCGCGCCATGAGCGCCGACCCCGACGTGATGTTGATGGACGAGCCGTTCGGCGCTATCGACCCGATCACGCGCGACCGGCTCCAAAACGAGTTCCTGCGCCTGCAGGAGCGCATCAAGAAGACCATCATCTTCGTCACCCACGACATCGACGAGGCGATCAAGATGGGCGATCGCATCGCGATCCTGCGCGAGCAGTCGCACATCGCCCAGTTCGACACCCCCGAGCGGATCCTGGTCAACCCTGCGGACGACTTCGTTGCCGACTTCATCGGCCGCGGTGCTTCGTTGAAGCGACTGAGCCTGAGCCGGGTGCGCGACGTCGAGCTGCACCAGTGGCCGACGGTGGAACAGGGAGCCAGCCACGACGAGGTGAACCGCCTGCTCGCGGAAAGCGACAAGAGCGCCGTGCTCGTGCTCGACAGCCAGCGGCGCCCCGTGAAATGGGTCAACGCGGACCATCTGCGGCGTGCCGGCGACGGTTCTTCACTCTCTGAGCTGGGGCTTCCGGCGGAGGCCGTCGTTCAGCCGAACGCCACCTTGAGCGACACCCTCAACGAGATGCTCTCCGCCCGCTACAGCACTGCGATCGTCGTGGACTCCTCCAACGCCTACCAGGGCATCGTCGACATCGACACGATCAACGAGACGGTGCGTAGCCTCCGGCGTGCCGAACAAGGCCGCCTTCGCGGCGAGGACGAGGACGAGGACCGCTGACGTGTCCACGACAGACACGCCAACGCCCCCGCTGGTAGCGTCCGCTGCTGCCCCCGCTGTCGGTCCCCGCCGACGACGTTCGCTCGCCGGCTACTTGTTCATGCCGGTGCTCCTCGCTCTCGTCTTGCTGCTCACCTACTTCGAGGTCAACCGCAGGGACCTTGACTCGACCGAGTCAAAGCGCCTCGCCTTCAACTTCATCGTGGCCAGGACTGTCGAGCACCTCATTCTCACCGCCTACTCGACAGTGCTCGTGCTGGTCATCGCCATCCCGGTCGGCATCTTGTTGACCCGCTCCTTCGCCCGGCCCATCACACCCGTCGCCATCGCCGTCTTCAACATCGGTCAGGCAGTGCCGACGATCGGTCTGCTGCTGATCTTCGCCATCGTCTGGAATATCGGAACCGTGCCGACAGTCGTCGCCTTGGCCGCCTACACGACGCTGCCAGTGCTGCGCAACACCATGGTCGGTCTGACCCAGGTCGACGCCTCCGTCATCGAGTCCGCACGGGGGATGGGGATGACCAAGCTCGCGGTCCTCACCCGCATCGAGCTACCGTTGGCCGTGCCGGTGATCATGGCCGGGCTCCGGACCGCCCTCACCATCAACGTCGGCACGGCAACTCTGGGCGCCTTCGTCGGGGCGGGCGGACTGGGCAGCCTGATCGTGTCGGGATTCTCGAGCAACCATCCGTTCATCACCATCGTCGGGGGCATCCTCGTAG
>JACCSH010000314.1 GCA_013813125.1 Nocardioidaceae bacterium
ATCGACATCTTCCGTGACCCGGACTCGCCATTGGGTGGCATTGGACGAGCTCTGCTCGTCGACATACTGGCTGCCGCTCAAGCCGACGGGCTGCCGGCTCTCTCGCTCGCAGTGAGTTCCAGCAACAGGCGAGCTCGCCGCCTATATGCAGACTTGGGCTTCGAAGTCGCCGAGGAGAGCTGGACCCTCGTGGTGGCTGAGGGCTAGTTCCGCGTTCCGACCGCGAGCAGGTACTCCTGCTCGAATCTGGCCTCACCTTCTGTGCCGAGATTCCACTCTCGACAGAAGTCCGCGAGCGCCGACTCCAACTCGTCGCCGCGACCGTTAGTGCGGGCGTGTTTGAGGGTGGTGATGGTCGGCCCGTACCGTTCCTTGAAGTGCTCGCCCCAGTCGAGGGGATGCTGGAACGCCGTTACCTCGAGCACCCGGCGTTCGCGCGTCTCGAACGTGACCTTGTCACCGAACAACTCACGAAGGTGTTGCTCCGAGCCCCACAGCGGCGGCGGCTGGGCTCCTGGCGGCGGAGGCGGCGCATACGGGCCCATGGTGCGAAAGAGCCCGCCGATCATTCCCTCCGGTGTCCAGCTTGCGAGACCGACCGTTCCGCCTGGTCGGCACACGCGAACGAGCTCATCGGCAACCAGCTGATGGTGCGGAGCGAACATCGCGCCGATACACGACATGACGACATCGAAGTCCTCGTCGGGGAAAGGCAGGTGTTCGGCATCGGCTTCAGCCCATTCCAGCTGTACCCCTGCCGATTCAGCCCGCTGCCGACCCGCCTCGAGCAGTTCCGGCGTCAAGTCACTGGCCACCACGGATGCACCGCGTTGCGCCGCGGGAATGGCGGCATTGCCGGTGCCTGCGGCCACATCGAGAACGCGCATGCCGGAGCCGATCCGGCAGGCTTCGACCAGTTCCGGTCCAAGTGGAAGCAGAAAGGTCTCCACCATGGACGGGTAGTCGCCCGAAGCCCACATCGCACGATGACGGGCCTTGAGCTGTTCATCCGCGGTAGCCGTCATAAGGCACCTTCCTTGCAGTCTTGAAGCATGCTATCGCTGACTGCGCGGGCCGAGAAGATGTCACTCAATGCTGGCTGCGTTGCGCACGATGGCGGCTGCCGTCTCGGTCGGTGTGAGGTCGCTGGCTGGGGAGTGTTCGAGGAGGAGAACGCAGTCATCGACAAGCTGGGCGAGGACCTCATTGATGTCGCGGTCCGACACGATGGCCGAGGTCGCGTCGGCGAAGGCGTGCGCCGTGGTTCTTGCAGTCATGACTCCTCGTTCCCTCGGGTGTCTGAGTCCAGACTGAAATCGCGGCGTCGTTCGACGACCTCAATGGCTAGATTTCCTAGGCTCAGGTCCTCGCTGAAGGCGTAAGCCCGCATCAGGGCCAGCGCGTCTTCTGGGCTGATGGCGAGCTGCGCAACCACCATCCCGGTGGCTTGATGGATCTTGTCCCGAACCGCCCAACTCTCGCTACTCAGGACTCCTCCGGCATCGGAGTCGCGCACGATCGCTGCCGCGACGGCGTCGGCCAGGAACTGGGCATCTGCGAAGTTGTGCGGCAACTCGCGGTGCTCCGACTGGTAGACGGTGAGAACGCCGAGAACCTCACCTTCAGAACGCATCGGAAACGCATACAGGGTGACCCCGCCGACTGCGGATCGCGCCGCCTTGGTGAACATGGGCCACGCAGCGCTCTGGTCGCCGTTCAAGGCGCCTACGACGATGCCGCCTGATCTGTAGGCGTCTGGACCGGGGCCCTCACCCAGTACCTCTTGGATATCTTCCAGTCGCTCCGCCGTCTCGTCCGTCACACAGATCGTGACCCGCTCGGGTCTCGTGTACGCGAGGGTGATCGCACCGCCATCGACCTGCATGATGTGAACGTACGTGCGGCATAGTCGAAGGGGCAGCGGGGCTCGATCGCCGCTTTCTGCAGCGGCTCGAGCCAGCTGAGCCAAGATGCCTGGTCGCCCGGCCATACGTCCCTCCCACCTGAGCTGCCCACGCTACCGTCTTTTCCGGACGGACGGCTTCGTCTGCGGCTGACACAGGGCCGGAGGTGCCCACACGCGACATGGGTGGCGTTCTGGCCACCTCAGAACGGGATCGTCAGCGCGGCATACCCCGGTTTGATCACCTGGTCGATGAGGTGCAACCGTTCGTCGAACGGCAAGAATGCGCTCTTCATCGCATTGATCGTGAACCACCGCATGTCGTCGAGGTCATAACCGAACGCCTGAGACAGCAGTTCCATCTCACGGCTCATCGTGGTTCCGCTCATCAGCCGGTTGTCGGTGTTAACCGTCACCCGGAAACGCATCCGGGTCAACAGCCCAATCGGATGCTCTGAGATGGACGCCGCCGCGCCTGTCTGCAGGTTCGAGGACGGACACATCTCGAGCGGGACCCGGCGATCGCGAACGTATGCCGACAACCGACCGAGCCGGGCTCGCCCAGATCCGTCCACCTCGACGTCGTCGACGATCCGGACGCCGTGGCCGAGGCGTTCGGCGCCGCACCACTGCAACGCCTCCCAGATCGAGGGCAA
>JACCSH010000332.1 GCA_013813125.1 Nocardioidaceae bacterium
GAAGCTGCCCGCGGATACTCCCCTGAGCTGGTGAGGGGTTCGGTGCATGTCAACTGCACGGTCCCCGCTGTCGATCCGGGACGAGCCGCCAAGATCGTGAACGCGCCGC
Source organism: Nocardioidaceae bacterium (assembly GCA_013813125.1). Classification (GTDB taxonomy): domain Bacteria; phylum Actinomycetota; class Actinomycetes; order Propionibacteriales; family Nocardioidaceae; genus JACCZJ01. The sequence goes on from JACCSH010000332.1 coordinate 110, forward strand.
ACGGGTGCCGCACCGCCAAGGTGAAGGTCGCCGAGCCAGGTCAGACTCTCGATGACGACATGGCGCGTGTCTGTGCTGTCCGGCAGGCGCTGGGGCCGAGCGGGCAAATGCGCATAGACGCCAACGGGGGCTGGACAGTGGCCGCGGCTGTCGAAGCGATCGCAGCGCTCTGCGAGTTCGGTCTGGAATACGTCGAGCAGCCGGTCAAGACCGTCGAGGAGCTGCGGGAGGTCAGGCGGTTGGTCGACGTACCTCTCGCCGCGGACGAGTCCATCCGGCGGGCTGGCGACCCCATGCGGGTGAAGCGCATGGAGGCGGCCGACATCGCCGTGCTCAAGGTGCAGCCGCTCGGGGGCGTACGGACCTGCCTGCAGCTGGCCGAGCAGCTCGATATGCCAGTCGTGGTCTCCAGCGCGCTGGAGACTTCGGTTGGAGTCGCCGCCGGTGTGCTGTTGGCTGCCGCTCTGCCCGACCTCCCCTATGCCTGCGGCCTCGCAACCACCTCCATGCTTACGGGCGACCTGGTCACTGACCCGTTGCAGCCGGTCGACGGCCATATCGCCGTACGCGCGGTTGCTCCCGATCCCGACCTCGTCTCCGCTTCGCGACCTAACCAGTCGACCGAGCGCCGATGGCTCGACCGGTTGGCCCGCTGCGAGCGACTCCTGCGGGATCGGCGGGAATGAACGAGTCGTCCGCAGTCGCTGTCGCCGTGGTGACTGCGCTGCAGAAGGCGCTAGTGACGGAAGTGGTGCTGGCGCCTGGCTCGCGCTCGGCTCCGCTCGCCCTGGCACTTCACGAGTGCGACGCGGCGGGACTGTTGCGCCTTCATGTTCGGATCGACGAGCGCACTGCCGCATTCCTCGCCTTAGGGCTGGCCAAGGGATCGCATCGACCGACGGCCGTGGTCACGACGTCGGGGACAGCGGTAGCCAATCTGCATCCGGCGGTGCTCGAGGCTCACCACTGCGGTGAACGACTGGTGGTGCTGTCCGCCGACCGGCCGGCGCTCATGCGCGGAACGGGGGCCAACCAGACGACGTACCAACCCGGAATGTTTGGTCGGCTCGTGCCCCACGTCGATGTGGTCCCCGGTGATGCAGCAGGTGCCGGTGCCGCCATCGATCGAGCTGGCTGCCGCCGTGGACCTTCGCACATCAACCTGCAGTTCGCCGACCCGTTGCTGCCCAGCGACCCAACATCGTTCAGCGACAAAATCGGCGCCTCCGGGTTCGGTCAGCCGCCTGGCGAGCCTGACGAACCCGGCGAGGAGGCACCCGCGCCGCTGCATCTCGATCTGGGTCCCCGCACGGTTGTGGTCGCCGGGGACGACGCGGGGCCGGCCGCGAGGATGCTGGCGCAAGAGGCCAACTGGCCGTTGCTGGCCGAGCCCACGTCGGGCTCGCGGACCGGCACACACGCGCTGCGCACATACCGACTTCTGCTTGGCACGTCGCTCGGTGAGCAGATCGAACGCGTGATCGTCACCGGCCACCCCACCGTGTCCAGACCGGTAACCGAACTGATGTTGCGGTCCGATCTGGAAGTCCTCGCGGTCCGTGGACGCAGCGGTGTGTGCACGGACCCGGGCAGAGTCGCCCGCCACTTGGACGCGATGCCAGTCGTGGATGGTTCGGACGGTGACAGCTGGGTCCGGCGCTGGCGGGCGGCCGATCAGCGGGTCAGCGCTCGACTGGATCAGCTGGCCGCTACCCCCGAGGGTCTGCCGCTGCGTGTCGCTGCCGAGATCGCTGCGGCCGTCCCAGCAGGAGGATTGCTGTTCGTCGGAGCATCTCAGCCACTTCGCGACCTCGACGTGATGATGGCCCCCTACGCGGTCGGTGGACGCCGGTTTATCGTCGGCAACCGCGGGTTGGCAGGGATCGACGGCACCGTGTCGTCGGCAGTGGGCGCGGCGCTCGGCCGGCGGTCCTCGCGAGCGGTCGCGTACGTGGGTGACCTGACGTTCCTGCACGACAGCACGGGACTCGTGATCGGGCCAGACGAGCCGCGAGCAGACCTCACCATCGTGGTCGCCAACGACGATGGTGGCGCCATCTTCTCAACGCTCGAGCAAGGGACCGCGGCCTATTCGGGGTCCTTCGAGCGGGTCTTCGGAACGCCGCACGGCGTCTCGGTGCGCGCCTTGTGCGAGGCGACCTCGACGTCATACGAACGCGTGAACGACGCAAGGCAGCTCAACGCTGCGCTGGCCACTGGGACCGACGGCATCCGCGTGCTGGAGGTGAAGCTCGATCGGGCTCTCCGGCGCGACCTGCACAACCGCCTCCTTGCCCTCGCTGCTGAGTAAAGTCCGCTAGTTCGGTCCTGGGCGAGAGTCAGCAAGAACGATCAAGACACCGGCCGCTGGTCCCGGCAGAGTGAGGACATGACAGCGGCTCAGCCCGATACGTTCCTCGCCTTCGTCGACACGTTGGCGTCACACCTGGACGACCACAACGCCCGCGGCGAAGATCTGGCGGCACGGGTGCATCTCTCACGTTTCCATTTCGACCGGGTTGTCAGCGCAACAGCCGGGGAGTCGCCGGCAAAGCTGCGTCGCCGGATTCTGTTGGAGCGCTCGGCCTACCGGCTCGCGACGACTAGCACGGGAGTGCTGGACATCGCGGTCGAGGCGGGCTTCTCCTCCAACGAGGCGTTCACCCGCGCGTTCTATCGGGCGTACGGCACCACGCCCTCGACCTGGCGAAGCGAGCCTCGCCAGCCGCAGCTCGACAGCCCCAACAGCGTGCACTTTCACCCACCCGGCGGCCTCCGGCTGCCCCCACAAGAAGAGGTGACGTCCATGGACCTCCTGCTCAAGATGATCGAGCACCATGTATGGCTGATCGAAGAGATGATCGACCGAGCCGCAACCCTTCCCGACGAAACGCTCGACGCAGAGATCGAGATCTCCGTTGAGGGGATCGACGACCATCCGACCTTGCGTTCATTGCTGTCACGGCTGGTTGGCCAGATGGACATGTGGAACTGCGCCATCGCCATGCGCGACTACGACTGGGTGGTCGAGAACCACGAGGCGCTGGACGCGATGCGCGAGCGCCTGTCGGTGGTGGCACCCGTTTTCATGGGCCACGTGAGCGAAGCAGCCGAGAACGGTCGTCTCGACGAGACGTTTGTCGACGCACTGTGCGAGCCACCCGAGGTGTTCACGTACGGCGGCATGATCGCGCACGTTCTGACCTTCGCCGCCCATCGCCGCACACTCGTCGCCGGTGCGCTGGAGTCTGCAGGGGTCAACGGGATCGGTAGCGGTGATCCCATGAGATGGGTAGCGCAGAACGCCTGATACGCAGCTGCAGACCACGTGGGCGCGCTTGGGCGCGCTGGCACTGGGTTCGTTAAGCCAGCTCGAACGACCTCGCGCTCCGACCGACTCGTCGAGCTGCGCCCAACAGTTCACGTGAACGATTGTGCGACGCGAACTGCGGGTTTCTTCGCTACAACCGTGCACGTGAACGATTGTGGGAGGCGAACTGCGGTCCTCCGTTGTATTGCCGTTCACGTGAACGATTGTGCGCGGTTGTGTGATCGGGTCACCGCAGTAAGCCGGGTCACCGCAGTAAAGCGCTGGGAGCTCAGCTGCTCACTGCGTCGCGGATGGGGACGAACTTCGCAGCGGCCTCGGCGAACTCGGCGGCCGGGTCTGAGTCCGCCACGATGCCGCAGCCGGCGAACAACCTCGCGCGGTTGCCGTCGTACGCCGCCGATCGCAACGCGATGCCCCACTCGCCATCGCCGTGCGAGTCCATCCAGCCCACCGGACCGGCGTAGCGGCCGCGGTCCATCTGCTCCAGCTCACCGATCAGCGCGACTGCATCACCGGTCGGGGTGCCTCCCACCGCGGCGCTCGGGTGCAGAGCCGCGGCCAAGCCGAGCGACGAGGTGCGGTCATCGAGCACGCCGGTCACGTCGGTGGCGAGGTGCATCACGTTGGGCAGATGCAGGACGAACGGGCTCTCGGGCACATTCATGCTCGTGCAGTACGGGGCGAGAGCGTCGGCCACCGAGCGAACGGCCAACTCATGCTCCTCCAGGTCCTTCGACGACCGAGCCAGCGCCGCAGCCAGCGCCAGGTCGGAGGTGTCGTCACCGGTGCGACGGATGGTCCCCGCCAGCACGCGGCTCGTCACCAGGCCACGCTCTCGTCGTACCAACATCTCGGGGGTGGCCCCGAACATCTTGTCGACATGGAACGTCCAACAGGACGGATATCGCTCGGCTAGTCGAGCCAGCGGAGCTCGTACGTCGAGCGGTGCGTCGAGCTCCACGATGAGGTCACGAGCGAGCACGACCTTGTCGAGCCGACCCGCGCGGATGTGTGCGACCGCGTCGGCTACAGCCAGCTCCCAGCTAGCTCCGCTCATCGCGCCGTCACTGAAGACGGCCCCCTCCGGGAGCGGGGGTGCCGGAGCCGGTTGTGGCTGGAAAGGGGCGGTCAGCGCACCGCGAGAGATGCTCGTGAGCCAGCTCACGTCACCTCGACGCCCGACAATCGTGGATGGGATGACGAGCACCGAGTCGCTGGGCTCATCGGCATAGGCGAAGGACCCGAAGGCGAGCAGACCCGTGCCGGGCAGATCGACCTCGTCGCGGACGACACCGTGGCTGGAGGTCTGCTGCCACCAGGCCTCCGCGTTCACGAATCGGGTCGGGCCTGAAAGCTCGAGCCGCGCGACCTCACCCCACCCGACCAGGCCGTCGCCGTGGTGTAGCCAGGACAGTGGCGCTTCCTCGGGCAGCAACTCGACCAGGGAGCCGGGGTCATCGATACGCACCGTACGGGCGACCAGCGGGGCGGTCCCCTGACGCTCGATGGCAGCAGTTGTCACCGCTCAACAGTAGTGGCGGGGACTGCCGCCAGCTTGGCCCATGAAGGGAGCAGCGGGGAGCCCACTGGCACGCCAGCGGACGGCAGGTAGCGCCTCACCCGGCACTGAGCAGCGGGTGGCCCACTGGACAAGGCGGGGCGGCCAGGCTGGTCGGATTTCCGGCTCACCCAACGTGGCAGGCTTGCCGCCATGAGCCGCGCCAGCTTGGACAAGCAGCCAGATGAAGTCGCTGCCATGTTCGACGACGTGGCCGAGCGGTACGACCTGACCAACGACGTGCTGTCTCTTGGGCAGGATCGTCGGTGGCGACGGGCTGTGCTAGCTGCCGTCGTCCCGAGGCCGGGCGAGCGGGTGCTGGACTTGGCTGCGGGTACGGGCACCAGCACGGCGCCGTTCGCTCAGGCCGGTGCGACAGCCGTGGCATGCGACTTTTCCATTGGGATGCTGTCCGTCGGGAGGCGCGCTCGGCCGCATCTCCCGTTCGTGGCCGGTGATGCCCTGCGGCTGCCGTTCCGCGATGCCACGTTCGACGCCGTCACCATCTCGTTCGGTCTGCGCAACGTCGCGGACCCGGCGATGGCCGTCGAGGAGATGCGCAGGGTCACTGAGCCGGGTGGCCGGCTGGTCGTGTGCGAGTTCAGCCGGCCGACGTTCCCCCCGTTCCGCACCCTGTATGTCGAATACCTGATGCGGGCGCTCCCCGCGGTCGCCCGCCGCGTCTCGTCGAACCCCGACTCCTACGTCTACCTGGCCGAGTCCATCCAGGCCTGGCAGGACCAAGAAACCCTGGCCAGCTTGATTGCGAAAGCAGGCTGGCGTTCCGTCAAGTACCGGAACCTGTCAGGCGGCATCGTCGCCCTCCATCACGCGACCCGCTGAACGCCGGACAATCTCGTCGGCGGCACGTTGTTTCAAGCATGTGACGGTGGTTTCGGCGGTGGTGAAGGCTGCTCACCGGGCCTATGAGACTGCACCCGCAGAGTCGCTCTTACCGGGGGTGCGAGGCAGAAGCTCGTGATCCTAGAATGTGCTCAGCCGGGCTCGTGAACAGTTTCACGAGCGAGACGAAGGAAGGAGCGAAACGATGACCGAGCCCACCGCCTCTGAGCGGCAGGCAGACGTCATCGTCGTCGGCGCTGGCCCGGCTGGGTCGACCGCCGCCGCCTACCTCGCCCAAGCCGGTGTGGATGTCCTTCTCCTCGAGAAGACCGCCTTCCCGCGCGAGAAGGTGTGCGGCGACGGGTTGACCCCGCGAGCCGTGCGTCAGCTTGTCGCGATGGGCATCGACATCGACGGGCCGGGCTGGATGAAGAACCAGGGGCTGCGCATCGTCGGAGGGGGCCACCGCCTGGAGTTGCGATGGCCCGAACTGGGCGACTACCCCGACTACGGGCTGGTGCGCACCCGCCTCGACTTCGACGACATTCTCGCGCGCAACGCGCAGAAGTCCGGAGCCCGGCTCTTCGAATCCACGGCCGTGACGGGGCCGATAGTCGACGACCAGACCGGCCGCATCAGTGGCGTGACCGCCAGACTCCTCGATGGCGATGGACGCAGAGCCGGTGACGAGGTCCACTACAAGGCTCCTCTCGTCATCGCCGCGGACGGCAGCTCGACCCGACTGAGCCTGGCCATGGGGCGGCAGAAACGCGACAACCGCCCCCTTGGCGTCGCCGTGCGCACCTACTACACGAGCCTCCGCCACGACGACGACTGGCTCGAGTCATGGCTCGAGCTGTGGGACGGCGAGCCCGGAAAGAGTGGTCTGCTTCCCGGCTACGGCTGGATCTTCGGAGTGGGAGACGGAACCGTCAACGTCGGTCTCGGCATCCTCAACACCTCGCGGGCTTTCCAATCCGTCGACTACAAGGACCTGCTCGCCAAGTGGCTGGCATCCACCCCTGAGCGCTGGGGCTTGCGCGAAGAGAACCGAACGCAGCCCGTTCGAGGCTCGGCGCTGCCGATGGGCTTCAACCGCAAGCCCCACTATGCAGGCGGCCTGCTGCTCGCTGGTGACTCAGGCGGCATGGTCAACCCTTTCAACGGCGAGGGCATCGCCTACGCCATGGAGTCCGGTGAGATGGCGGCCGAGTCCGTCGTCCAGGCACGGAGCCGTACGACCACGGCCGGTCACGAGCGGGCTCTGCAAGGTTATGCAGGCGCACTCGACTCGCGCTACGGCGGCTACTACACGCTCGGCCGTTACTTCGTGACGGCCATCGGCAACCCGCGCGTGATGCAACTCGCCACCAGACACGGACTGTCCAGACCGACGCTCATGCGCTTCACGCTCAAGCTCCTGGCCAACCTGACCGACGCCAGGCAAGGCAACGCCATGGACCATCTGATCAACGGCTTGTCCAAGCTGGCACCGGCGGCATGACATGACACACGAAGTCCTAGGATGTTGCCGCCCGACCACGCGCGCGCCGCTCAGCGCAACCGACAGCATCAAGGGGACACGATCGAATGAGTGAGTACTTCCCGATCCTGGTGCTCGGCGCCCTTGCCACCTTGTTCGCGGTCGGGTCAGTGGCGGCGAGTTCGCAACTGGGACCCAAGCGCTACAACCGCGCCAAGCTCGACTCCTACGAGTGCGGCATCCAGCCCACGCCCCAGCCGGCGGGTGGAGGAAAGTTTCCGGTGAAGTACTACATCACCGCCATGCTCTTCATCGTCTTCGATATCGAGATCATTTTCTTGTTCCCATGGGCCGTGCACTTCGACGAGATGAAGATGTTCGGCCTGGTGGAGATGGTTCTGTTCATCGGCACCGTCTTCGTCGCCTATGCCTACGTATGGCGAAGAGGTGGCCTCGAATGGGACTGACGAAGAGGGCATGCAGAAACGTTCCGCCAGCTGAGCTGATCGACCCCAGCGGGGGCAACCGGTGGGGATAGAGGACAAGCTGCCATCCGGCGTGCTCTTGTCGAGTGTCGAGGGCCTCGCGGGCTACTTTCGCAAAGCCTCACTGTGGCCGGCCACTTTCGGTCTCGCGTGTTGCGCCATCGAGATGATGACATCGGGCGGACCGCGCTACGACATGGCTCGCTTCGGCATGGAGGTGTTCCGAGCGTCACCACGTCAGGCTGACCTGATGATCGTCGCCGGTCGGGTCAGCCAGAAGATGGCGCCGGTCCTGCGTCAGATCTACGACCAGATGCCGAACCCGAAGTGGGTTCTCGCCATGGGGGTCTGCGCCAGCAGTGGGGGCATGTTCAACAACTATGCGATCGTCCAAGGGGTCGACCACGTCGTCCCGGTCGACATGTACCTTCCCGGCTGCCCGCCGCGTCCTGAGATGTTGATCGACGCTGTCCTCAAGCTGCACAACGACATCCTGCACTCGAAGCTTGGGGCAAACCGAGGCACTGAGATCGAGGAAAACGAACGCGCAGCCCTCCTGAGCGCACCGACCTCCGACATGACCGGTCTGCTGCGATGACCGACGACGCGAACCTGCGCACCGGTGGCGTCGCGGGTGAAGGTCCGAACGCCCCCCCGGACAAGGAGGTGCACGAGGAACTTAAAGACCCCTCGTCGAGCAGCTCCGCACCAGGCGCACCGCCCGGAGAGCGGTCCCTCGTCGACAAGTCTGCTGCCGAGGGGTCGATCGCTGACAAGTCTCTCAACGACAAGTCAGTGGTGGTGAGCGACGACCCTGGTCCGCTGCCTCCTCACCAGGACCTCGATGTCATCGACGTGCGCCACGGCATGTTCGGTGTCACTGGCACTGGTGACACGTCCGGCTACGACGGCCTCGTCCGCCCGGTGGCGATCCCTGGTGCTACCGAACGACCGTATGGCGGGTGGTTCGACGCCGTAGCAGACCGCCTCGAGTCAGCACTGACCACTCGAGCTGGTGACACGTTGCCCAAGGTCGTCATCCACCGAGGCGAGATCACCTTTCACGTCGCGCGAGAGCAGCTTGTCGACGTCATGCAGACTCTGCGCGATGACGCCGGACTGCGCTTTGAGTTCTGCAGTGGAGTGAGCGGCGTCCACTATCCCCACGACTCCGGCGCTGAGCTGCATGCGGTCTACCACCTGCTCTCGATGACCCACAACCGGCGCGTCAGAGTCGAGGTGACGTGTCCTGATGCCGACCCGCACATTCCTTCGGTGGTAAGCGTCTACCCCACCAACGACTGGCATGAGCGCGAGACCTTCGACTTCTTCGGGATCATCTTCGACGGCCATCCGGCGCTGACTCGTATCGAGATGCCCGACGACTGGCCGGGCCACCCGCAACGCAAGGACTACCCACTGGGCGGCATCCCCGTCGAGTACAAGGGCGCGACGATCCCGCCGCCAGACCAGCGGAGGTCTTACAACTAATGACGGACACGGTGCGAGATCCATACGCTGCCTCCGAGCAGGACACGACGTCCGGCAAGGTGTTCACCGTCACTGGCCAGGACTGGGACTCCGTGGTCGCTGGTCTCGACAACGAGTCCGACGAGCGGGTCGTCGTAAATATGGGGCCGCAGCACCCCTCGACGCATGGCGTTCTGCGACTGATCCTCGAGCTTGACGGGGAGACCGTCACCGAATGCCGCTTGGGAATTGGCTACCTGCACACCGGTATCGAGAAGAACATGGAGTACCGCTCCTGGACCCAGGGCGTCACGTTCTGCACCCGGATGGACTACCTCTCTCCGTTCTACAACGAGGCTGCCTACTGTCTGGCTGTCGAGAAGCTGCTCGACATCGAGGGCGACATCCCTGAGAAGGCCACCGTCATGCGGGTGCTTCTGATGGAGATCAATCGCATCTCGTCGCACCTGGTTGCCATCGCCACGGGTGGCATGGAGATCGGCGCCCTGACCGTGATGACCATCGGTTTCCGGGAGCGCGAGCTCTGCCTCGACCTGTTCGAGCTGATCACCGGTCTGCGCATGAACTCCGCCTTCATCCGCCCCGGTGGTGTGGCCCAAGACCTGCCGGCAGGCGCCCTCGACAAGGTCGACGAATTTCTCGCCCTGATGGAAAAGCGGCTTCCCGAGTACGCCGCGCTCTGCAACGCCAACCCGATCTTCAGGGGCCGCCTCGTCGACGTCGGCTATCTCGACCTCGCCGGCTGCCTCGCGCTGGGCATCACCGGTCCGGTGCTGCGCTCGACCGGCTATGACTGGGACCTGCGCAAGAAGCAGCCCTACTGCGGCTACGAGACGTACGACTTCGACGTCATCACCCGTGATACCGCGGACAGCTACGGCCGCTTCCGCATCCGGGTCGACGAGATGTGGGAGTCGCTCAAGATCATCCGCCAGGCCGCCGATCGGCTCCGCGGAATGGAGGGCGCGCCGGTGATGATCGCAGACAAGAAGATCGCGTGGCCCAGCCAGCTTTCCATCGGTTCTGATGGTCTGGGCAACTCGACCGACCACATCCGCCACATCATGGGCGAGTCGATGGAGGCTCTCATCCACCACTTCAAGCTCGTCACGGAGGGCTTTCGAGTGCCCACCGGGCAGGTGTACGTGCCGGTGGAGTCACCTCGAGGAGAGCTTGGCTGCCATCTCGTCTCCGACGGCGGCACGAAGCCATACCGGGCCCACTTCCGCGACCCTTCCTTCGCCCATCTGCAGGCCGCCCCCGCGATGAGCGAAGGTGGCCAGATCGCCGACATCATCGTGGCAGTGGCCAGCCTCGACCCTGTCATGGGAGGGGTGGACCGATGACCGTGCTCGAGCCAGCGGCGACATCGTCGCCTCATCCGGCCGCAACTTTGAGCTTGCCGGACTCGACGCTGGCGGAGCTGCACGAGCTCGTGAGCCGTTACCCGCAGGGCCGGTCTGCCCTGTTGCCGATGCTGCACCTCGTGCAAAGCGTCGAGGGTTGTGTGACGGCGCGGGGAATCGAGGTGTGCGCGGACATACTCGAGATCACCGCGGCCGAGGTGTCGGCGGTGGCGACGTTCTACACCATGTACAAGCGCCGCCCGGTCGGGGACTACCACGTTGGGGTCTGCACCAACACTCTGTGCGCGGTGATGGGTGGGGACGCCATCATGGACCGGCTAAAGAGCCACCTCGACGTGGGCAACGACGAGACCACCGACGATGGCCGCATCACCCTCGAGCACGTCGAGTGCAACGCCGCCTGCGACTACGCCCCCGTGGTGATGGTCAACTGGGAGTTCTTCGACAACCAAACCCCCGAGTCGGCGGTGCGGCTCGTCGACGACCTGCGTGCCGGTGTGGAGGTGCAGGCGACGCGCGGCGCCCGGATCTGCAACTGGCGTGAGGCCGAGAGAGTACTCGCCGGCTTTCCGGACGACCGCGCCGACGAGGGTCCGGCTGCGGGACCAGCTTCCCTCGCGGGGCTCCGGTTGGCGCGTGCACGCAACTGGCAAGCTCCCGACCCAGACGCCACGGACGAGACGACCCGAGCCAGCGTCGACTCGGCTGGCAGCCCAGTCGACGCCGCCGAGCGGGCCGACACCTCGCGTGGGGAGTCGGAGGCCAAGATCGACCAGTCCCCGGCAGACACAGCTGAGTCGGCCAAGCCGTCACCGGACGCCGACGAGGAAACAGCGGGAAAGGACGCGTGATGGTCGACACTCTGACCCCTGTGCTTTCTGACAACTGGGACCAAGACCGCGCGTGGCGCCTGTCGGCGTACGAGCGTTCCGGTGGCTACGCCGCGTTGCGCAAAGCGCTCGGCGAGAAGCAGGACGATCTCATCCAGCTCGTGAAGGACTCCCAGCTTCGCGGTCGAGGGGGTGCAGGGTTCCCGACCGGGATGAAGTGGGGCTTCATCCCGCAGGGGGACGGAAAGCCGCACTACCTCGTCGTCAACGCCGACGAGTCCGAACCCGGCACCTGCAAGGACATCCCGTTGATGCTGGCGAGCCCGCACACCCTCATCGAGGGCGCCATCATCTCCGCGTACGCCATCCGTGCCAACTTCGCCTTCATCTACGTCCGCGGCGAGGTTCTCCACGTCGTACGCAGGCTGCAGCGCGCGGTTCAGGAGTGCTACTTGGCTGGTCACCTGGGCAAGGACATCCACGGCTCGGGCTACGACCTGGATCTTGTGATCCACGCCGGGGCGGGTGCCTACATCTGTGGGGAGGAGACGGCGCTCCTCGACTCGCTCGAGGGCCGTCGCGGTCAGCCTCGGCTTCGTCCACCGTTTCCTGCCGTAGCCGGTCTATATGCGTCGCCGACCGTCATCAACAACGTCGAGTCGATCGCGTCCGTGCCCTGCATCGTCAACTTCGGCGCAGACTGGTTCGCCTCGATGGGCACCGAGAAGAGCAAAGGGATGACCCTTTACTCGCTATCCGGCCACGTTGTCGGTCCCGGCCAGTACGAAGCCCCTCTCGGCATCACCTTGCGCGAACTACTGGAACTGTCAGGTGGCGTGCGTCCCGGCCACCAGCTGAAGTTCTGGACGCCGGGCGGCTCCTCGACGCCGATCCTCACCGCCGAGCACCTCGACGTGCCGCTCGACTACGAGGCTGTCGCCGCTGCCGGCTCCATGCTCGGGACCAAAGCCCTGCAGATCTTCGACGAGACGACGTGTGTGGTCAGAGCGGTGCTGCGCTGGACCGAGTTCTACAAGCACGAGTCGTGCGGCAAGTGCACCCCCTGCAGGGAGGGCACCTGGTGGCTGGTGCAGACCCTGCAGAGGCTGGAGGACGGCGAGGGAACCGAGAGTGACCTCGACATGCTGCTCGACTTGTGTGACAACATCTTGGGGCGGTCGTTTTGTGCGCTCGGCGACGGCGCCACCTCGCCGATCACCTCGTCGATCGAGTTTTTCCGCGATGAGTACATCGCACACCTGACCCACGGGGGCTGCCCCTTCGACCCGCAAGCCGCCACGCTCTTTCCTGAGCCGGCCAGGTTGTCGGGAGCGACCGCTGTGACTTCCGGAGCAGGCGTATGACGACTGACCAGGCGGTCGAGCGGGCCGCCAAGACGGTGACGCTGACCATCGACGACGTCGAGGTGACCGTCCCCGAAGGCACCTTGGTGATCCGCGCCGCCGAGGCCATCGGGGTTCAGATCCCCCGGTTCTGCGACCACCCGCTGCTCGACCCCGTCGGCGCTTGTCGGCAATGCCTGGTCGACGTTCCCGACGCAGGTAACGGCAAGCCGATCCCGAAGCCGCCGATATCCTGCGCGCTCACCGTTGCAGACAAAATGGTGGTGCGTACCCAGCACTCTTCCCCGGTGGCCGACAAGGCGCAGCAGGGCATCATGGAGTTCCTGTTGATCAACCATCCGCTCGACTGTCCGGTCTGCGACAAGGGGGGCGAGTGCCCGCTGCAGAATCAGGCACTGTCCAACGGGAGAGGCGAGACGCGGTTCTCAGAGACCAAGCGCACCTTCCGCAAGCCGATCCATATCTCCGCCCAGGTGCTTCTCGACCGCGAACGTTGTGTGTTGTGCGCGCGTTGCACCCGCTTCAGTCAGCAGATCGCCGGTGATCCGTTCATCGCGCTCCTTGAACGCGGTGCGCTCCAGCAGGTCGGCATCTACGAGAAGGAACCGTTCGAGTCCTACTTTTCGGGCAACACGATCCAGATCTGCCCCGTGGGCGCCTTGACGTCAGCCTCCTATCGTTTCCGGTCCCGGCCCTTCGACCTCGTGTCGACCCCGACAGTTTGTGAGCACTGCGCTTCGGGTTGCGCCCTGCGCACCGACCACCGGCGGGGCAAGGTGACACGCCGGCTGGCGGGCAACGACCCGGACGTCAACGAGGAGTGGAACTGTGACAAGGGGCGGTTCGCGTTTGTCTCCAACCGCCTCGACGACAGGCTCACCCGCCCCCTGGTGCGAGACGACGAGGCAGGCGAGATGCGGCCCGCGTCCTGGCCGGAGGCGTTCGCTGTCGCTGCTCGGGGGCTCGCGGCGGCTCAAAGCTCCGTCGGGGTCTTGACGGGTGGGCGGCTCACCGCAGAGGACGCCTACGCCTACGGAAGGTTCGCTCGCGGCGTGCTCGGGACCAACGACATCGACTTTCGAGCCCGTGCCTCCACGGCTGAAGAGGCGGACTTCCTCGCGGCGCATGTCGCCGCACGGCCAGGGGTCACCTACGAGCAGCTCGAGCACGCGAACGCCGTGGTGCTGGTGGCATTTGAGCCCGAGGAGGAGTCACCGATCGTCTTCCTGCGCCTGCGCAAGGGAGTGCGAGCGCACGGCACCCGGGTGTATGGCGTTGCCTCTCACACCTCGCGCGGCCTCTTCAAGCTCGACGGCGGTCTTCTTCGAGCGCGGCCGGGCAGCGAGGCTCGAGTTGTCGAGCACATCGCTCACGATGGCACAGTCGCGCTCGACGGGGGCGGTGTGATTCTCGTCGGAGAGCGCGCCGCGGCGTCACCGGGCCTGCTGAGTGCCGTCGTACGCCTGGCTGAGTCGACAGGCGCCAAGATCGGTTGGGTGCCTCGTCGCGCCGGTGAGCGTGGCGCTCTCGAAGCTGGCCTGCTTCCCAACCTGCTGCCGGGTGGCCGACCTCTCAGTGACGCGGCGGCTCGCGTGGACCTGGCGGCAGCCTGGGGACTCGACGTCGTGTCTTCCACGCCCGGCCGAGATGGTGAGGCGATTCTGGCCGCGGCTACCGCTGGTGACCTCAAGGCGCTCGTGGTCGGCGGCGTCGACCTGTCCGACCTCGCCGACCCTGCCGCTGCCCTGTTGGCGCTCGAGACGGCGCCCTTCGTGGTGAGCCTCGAGGTCCGGCGGTCGCAGGTTACAGAGCGCGCTGATGTGGTGTTGCCTGTCGCGGCCACCGCCGAACGCGCCGGCACCTTCGTCAATTGGGAGGGACGCCTGCGTCCCTTCGCCAAGGTCCTCGAGACGTCGTCGCTGAGCGACATCCGCGTGCTTGCCGGCATCGCCGAAGAGCTCGGCACTCCATTAGGCTTCCGCACCGTTGACGAGGCTCGGCTAGAGATGCAAGAGCTCGGCCCGTGGGACGGCGCGCGAAGTGACTTTTCCCCAACAGCTGGGCTACCGTCGGCTCAGCCGGGCCAAGGTGAGATGGTCCTGTCCACCTGGCGGGTGCTCATCGACGACGCCCGGGCCGTAGCGGGTGAGCCGCATCTGCAGGCCACGGGCAACGCGCCGGTGGCAGTGGTCTCCGCAGTCGTACTGGCGCGGCTCGGACTCATCCCGGGGAATGCGGTGACAGTCGCCACTCAGCACGGCGCTGTCACGCTGCCGTCGGCGGTCGCCGACATAGCTGACGACGTCGTATGGGTGCCCAGTCGAGGACAAGCCGGTCCTGACAGCTTCAACCTGCATCGTGATCTGAGAGCCAAGTCGGGCACAGTCGTGCGCGTGGAGAGGGGCGTCGTCTGATGGACCGGACCGTTCTCGCAGACGCCGACCTGACGGCGTTCGGTCAGGACCCGTGGTGGGTCATCGGCATCAAGGTCTTGTTGGTCTTCGTGATCTTGGTGGTCTTCACCCTGTTCAACATCTGGCTCGAGCGCCGCGTCGTCGCTCGGATGCAACACCGCATCGGCCCCAATGTGCACGGACCGTTCGGGTCGTTGCAAAGCCTCGCTGATGGCGTCAAGCTCATGCTGAAGGAAGACATCATCCCCAAGTCGGTCGACAAGGTCGTCTATGTCCTAGCGCCGCTGCTGGCAGCGATTCCGGCGTTCATGGCCGTCGCTGTCATCCCCTTCGGACCTGT
>JACCSH010000050.1 GCA_013813125.1 Nocardioidaceae bacterium
CGAGTGCCTGAACGAAGTCGATGATCTGGGCGTCCTGGCCCGACTCCGGGACGTATGTGCGAATGCCTGCGCCTGCGGCGGGCTTGGCCATGGGATTCATCTCCGCTCAAATTGGCTACTACAAATCGAAAATCGAACAGACGATCGCGCCGGGTCTGCACTGCTAACGCTTTGCTAACACTCACCGTGGACCTGCGCGGACAAACCCCGACGACAGCCTTCCGTTGCGTCCGGGGCTTGAGCATGAATGAGGAGACGCGGACGATCTCGCAACCCCTACGGATCAGAAGGTTGGGGTTGGAATCCCTCCGAGCGCGCCAGCGGTTGTCCAGGTCCGCGTCATGCGGTGCGTTCAGCTCGTGTCGCCGCGGAACGAGGCCCGCCGGGGCTTAACAGCGGTTTCAACCTGTTTTGCCGCGTCGAAGGCATCCTGGTGCGCCCAGAGGCGGATCACCATCCAGCCCTCGTTTTGCAGCATCGCGTCGGTATCGGCGTCTCGCTCGCGATTCCGGCGGACCTTTTCCTCCCAATACTTCGCGTTCGACTTGGCCACCGTGTGATGTTCGGGGCATCCATGCCAGAAGCAACCGTCGACGAAGACGGCTACGCGGGCTCGCGGAAATAGAAGGTCCGCAGTTCGACGCAATCCCGGCAGGGGGCGCCTGTTAACGAAGAACCGAAGCCCGCGGGCATGCAGCGTTCTCCGCAGCGCCACTTCGGGCTTAGTGTCACGGCCGCGATTGCCTTGCATGCTCGCCCTTACGGCGGGCGATGAGGCCCAGGACTCTCCCTCCACCACCCTCAGGAGCCTAGTCCGACTCTCCGAGCCCTGGGAGCCCACGGCCCGCTCAGATCCCTCGGAAGGTCGTGTCGTATTCGTTGGCCATCCGCACGATCATGCTTCCGTAGTGAAACGAGTCCCCCGGCTGCGGTGCGGGCGGCTGGTCGACGATTTCGACGGGGCCACCGTCGTTATGGAAGTCGATGACGGTGATGCCGACGCCGTCGAAGCCGACCTCCGACGAGGCGGACCGTCGGGGGATCTCCTTGACCTTTTGAACAACTCTCCTGGTGTCCTCCGGCTGCCGGTGCTTTGTTTCCCGGGTTGGGTAGTCGGTCAACGAGTAGTTGTTTGTGACCGAGGAGACGAAGCTCGTAGCACTGTTGACCTGCACGTAGCCGATGGCCAATGCTGCCCGCGAAGCGCCGTGAACGCATAGATGAGAGGAGTTCAGCTCGTCGTACAGCCGCGGGAGCGCCTTGATGTGCGCCGTCATGCATGCCTTGGCCTCAAGCGCAACGAGCACGGCCCCCACGTCGGCGACATAGAGATCGGGTAGCGCATTCAGCATCCCCAGCTCCAAGTCGGTGAGAACCATTCCGTAGCGCTGGGCCAATCCCCGAAAGGTGGGCGCGCCGTCCGCGATCTCGCCGGAAGGCCGGGCGATCACGAGATCGAGATCCTTCTTGCGGCCGGTAGCGAAGTCGGTCATCGTGTGGTTTACGCCCAGTACGACTTTGCCTTCGCTGACATGGCCACGCAGCGTCGAAGAGGTCGCGAGAAGATCGAGTGCGACACCCCAGCATCCGACCTTCGAGTGTCGATCTGATCGTGAGTTGTATTGCCAACGATTGCCGTACTTGTCGGGCGGGCCAGGCACCTGGAGGAAGCGGGCGAGGATCTCCGGACCGTGCACGCCAGCGAGACTATCCGGCCGCGACGCGCGATTGCTCTAGGTCGGTCCCAAAGAGTGTCTCCTGAAGGTCCATGGAGTGGATGTGTGCGGCGACGTTCTCTCGGAACCCGGGATGGCGACCGAGGTTTCCCTGTTGGAGTCTGTTCCAGAATCCGGCGGCCGCCCGACGGCTCAGCGGTTCGGCGGTCGAGGCGTCGACCACGTCGAGTAGGTGGCGGTAGGGCAGCGAGACTGGGAACTCTGACACCCGCCAGGACGAGATCTTCCCATCTTGTCCGGAGGCGGCTTTCGGCCAGCCGCCTACGCCGTCCCAGGGCCGCGACTCGTCGATGACCTCGCCTGGCGATACTAGGCGTCGCGCGACCCAAGCTGACACATCGGCGGTGACCGCATTTCCTACCAACTTCCATCGCGGTCCGTTTCGGCGGCCGACCGTGTCGCCCGGTCTTGTCCAACCCCGGGGGAAGCCCTGCATCTCCTCGGCATCCTCGACGGATGGCTTGACGAACCTGCGGCCGATCTCTGCGTCCTGGATCCATATGGCAGGCGGCGAGGCGATTCCGATGGTCGAGCCTCCCTTGAGCGTAGGGACGGCGTCGCGAGCCCAGCCCAGGCCGCCACGTCCCTCAGTCCAGTAGAAGCCGTACGCGGCATCGGAATAGTCACTCGGCTGGCGTTCACCGGCGTCGTCGGCGAAGAGGACGGAACGCGGGTCCTCGGTCCGCGAGGCCAGCAGGATGACCCTCCGCCTCCGCTGGGGCAGGCCGGTGCACCTCGTGTCCACGACCCGATAGGCCCATCTGTAGCCGAGCGACTCGATCTCTGAGATGAGGTACGCCATGGCGCCCCCGCGATCCAGCGCCAGCATGTTCGGGACGTTCTCGATCATCAGCCAGGGAAGCCGGGATCGCTTCTGCGCCAAGCGGAGCGCCTCGAAGACGTGGGCCACGAGTCCGGACGCTGCACCTGCGATGCCGGCCGTTCGACCGGCCTGCGAAAGATCCGTGCAAGGAAAACCCGCCGTCAGGACATCGAGTCCTTCTGGCAAGTCTGTGAACGTCTGAACATCTGGGTGCAGTTCGACGTCGGGGAACCGCTTGGTGAGAACGTCTTGGGCGGGTCTCCAAGACTCACAGAGGAGGACAGTGTCGAGGTCATCTCCCAACGCGCGGTGGAAGCCCAACTCGATCCCCCCGATGCCAGCAAATAAACCGGCGACCCGAAGCGAGCTCGACACGGACGTCCTCCTCATCGAGAGAGTTTTCTGACTTGGGCAGACCGTATCTGCAAACGCCGACAGACTCGAGCACCGAAGCGGCGCGGCTGCCGGGCAGCTCGAATCCGTGGTCTCGTGTCCGGCGCAACTCATTCATCGGCCGCGGTGGCGCTGCGCATCGGCACCGACGCGATGATCGCCTACGACGATGAGCTGCAGCAGGCCACCGCCGCTGCCGGACTCACGGCGGTCAGTCCGCGATGACTGACGACGCCCGCTGCTTGGTGAGCGAGTGTGTGGTCCACTGCCATGAGCGCGGCCCGCCAAACCAACCCCGTGGGCCCCCTCCGGACCTCCAGAGATCCCTCACTGGCGACTACGGATCCCCGCTGCCTGGCCGGCTGGTCAGCCGGTTATAGCTGAATGCCCCGGGTGAGGGCGCCGTCAACGACGAGGTTGGTGCCGCTCACCCGGCTCGCCCGGGGGCTGGAGAGGAAGACGACGGGGTCCGCGATCTCTTCACACGTGCCCATATGACCCGTCGGATTGAGGTCGACCGCGGTGTTGAAGAGTTCGGGGTTGCCCGTCTCGATGCTCGACCACACCCCGCCGTCGAAGTAGGTGTTGCCCGGCGACACCGTGTTGGCGCGGATCCCCTTCCCGGCCAGTTGCAGCGACAGACCGTGGATGTAACCGACGATCGCGGTCTTGGCGGTCCCGTACGGTCCGGAGGCAAAGTCCGACTCCCGGCCGGAGACGCTGGAGATGGCTACGATCGACGCGGCGCTGCTGCGCTCGAGGTGCGGCATCGCGGCGTTGACCAGGCGCACTGTGTGCATAAGGTCCACGTTGAAGCTGGTGAGCCAGTTCTCCTCGGTGTCCGGGATCGCGAGGGCGCTGACGTTCGCGACGACGGCGTCGAGGCCGCCGAATTCATCGGCGGACTGCTCGACCCAGGCGGCGAGCGCTACGGCGTCGCCGACGTCCACGACCGACCCCGTCACTGTCCCCCGCTCACGCAGGGCCTCCTCGGTTGCCGAGATCTCCTCGGGGTTTCGGGCGCAGAACGCGACGACGGCCCCCTCATCGAGGAAGGTTGCGACGATGGCGCGTCCGATGCCTCGGGTCCCGCCCGTGACAAGGACACGAGCGCCGGTGAGCTGGAGGTCCATGGTGTGTTCGCCTCTCGTGGATTCGGATGTGGCGCGGCAGAGATCAGAGCAATCGTGCGCGGGACCGCAGGTCGGCGTGGATACCGTCGAAGGCTTCGGCCGGCGGAAGGAGGGCCTTGGCAACCTTGACGACGACGCTGTAATTGGCGTCGACCACGTTTGCCACCGGCACCTGTGCCACCTGCGAGACCAGTTGGTAGGCGTCCATCGTGTGGAGTCCGTAGAGTTCGGCCACCCAGTGCACGAGTTCGGCGTTTCCGATCCGCCACGAGTCCTCCATCGGACGGCTCGAACCGACGGTCATCCAGTGGCTGTCGTCCTCGATCCGGGGCCACGCAGGGGCACCGCCCTTGACGAGCTCGACGATGACGGTAGAGGTCATCGCGCCCTCGACCGCCGTACCGCACGCCTCGCCCTCACCCTGGCGGTAGTGCCCATCGCCGATAGAGAACATCGCCCCCTCGACGTTGACACCGAGGAAGACGGTCGCGCCCGCGCGGACCTGAGGAGCGTCCATATTGCCGCCGAAGCGCTCGGGCACCAGCGACGAGCGCACCTCATTGCCCGCAGGCGCCACGCCGACGGTGCCGAGCATCGGTTCGACGGGCAGCTCGATGCGGTGGTCGCTGTGCCGGGCCGCGAAGGCCACGGTGTTGCGAGCTCGGTCCAGCTCATAGATCCAGGTCGTGTCCGGCAGCGCACTCTGCAGGCTCACCGTCCGGTCGGTGCTGGTCATGCCCCCGAAGAACGGGATCGTGGCCGAGGCCCCCCAATCACGGGCCGGCTCAAGAGCCACCATGTGCAGCACGAGCGCGTCACCCGCCTGGGCTCCCTCGACATAGAAGGGTCCGGTCTGCGGATTGACGAAACGCAAGTCAACCTTCGCACTGGACAGGTCCTCGACGCTGCGCAGGGCGCCGCCGAAGGCGTCGTCGGACCACAGGCGCAGGGCCGTTCCGGGCTTGATCCTCAATGCGGGGACGGCCCCGCCGAAGGTGTAGACATATTGGTCACGGGTGGGCGTGTATTCCAAGACGTCCATAGGCGGAACTTACCGCAGGCCCCGACCAGGGCGACGGTGTCTACCCTGACAGTCACGCCGACTCGCCAGGGGCGTCCCCTCGGCGTCCGTTCGCTACGAGCCCCCAGCCAATCGAGAGGCCACTTTCATGAAACGCCGACTCCCACGGTTCCGCGAACTAGCGGAACTGCTGCGGTTCAAACGCCCGAGCCTCAACCCCAAGAAGAGGCGGCTGCAGGGCGCTTACACGATCGATGATCTGCGCGCCATCGCGAAGAGGAGGACACCCAAGGCCGCCTTCGACTACACCGACGGCGCGGCCGAGCGAGAGCTTTCGCTCGCCCGAGCGCGACAGGCATTCCTTGACATAGAGTTTCGGCCCGCCGTCCTCAGGGACGTCTCGAAGGTCGACCTGAGCTGCCAGGTGTTGGGACAACGTTCGAGCCTGCCTTTCGGGATCGCGCCGACCGGCTTCACCCGCATGATGCACACCGAGGGAGAGGTCGCAGGAGCCGCCGCTGCTGGAGCCGCCGGCATCCCCTTCACCCTCTCGACGATGGGCACAACCTCGATCGAGGACGTCAAGGCCGCCAACCCACACGGCCGTAACTGGTTCCAGCTGTACATGTGGAAGGACCGGGACAGGTCTATAGCGCTCGTCGACCGAGCCGCAGCCGCAGGGTATGACACCCTCGTGGTGACGGTCGACGTTCCTGTTGCCGGCGCAAGGCTCCGCGACGTCCGCAACGGTATGACGATTCCCCCCACCTTGACTCCACGCACCGTGCTCAACGCCATTCCTCGGCCTGGCTGGTGGCTCAACTTCCTCACGACCGAGCCTCTGACCTTTGCGTCCTTCACTTCATGGCGCGGGACCGTCTCCGAACTAATCGACGCGATGTTCGACCCGACAGTCGACTTCCAAGACCTTGACTGGATCCGTGATCAATGGAAAGGCAACTTGGTCGTCAAGGGTGTCCAGACGCTCGAGGACGCCAAGGAGGTCACGAAGGCTGGAGCGGACGCCCTCGTGCTGTCCAACCACGGCGGCCGTCAGCTCGACCGCGCACCGGTGCCTTTCCATCTGCTGCCGCACGTGGTGCGAGAGGTCGGCGACGACATCGAGGTTCACCTCGATACGGGGATCATGTCCGGCGCGGATATCGTGGCCGCGATAGCACACGGTGCCAGTTTCACCCTTATCGGCCGGGCTTACCTGTACGGACTCATGGCGGGCGGCCGCGAGGGTGTTGACCGTGCTATCGAGATCCTTTCTGGCGAGATCGCACGCACGATGCGCCTTCTCGGCGTCAGTCGTCTGGAGGAGCTAACGCCTGCCCACGTCATTCAGCTGCAACGGCTGGTGCCCGTGGAATCCATCTCGAGTGACTGACTTGACCCCCTCGATGATCAACCCACGCGAGTGATCAGTTCGGCGCTGTCAGCGCCGACCGCGACCCGGCGGTTCCGCCCGTCGACGTGCACGACGAGAGGCTCCCAAGCTGCTGCCTCGGTGTCGGAAACGCTGGCGTAGCTGACGATGATGACGAGGTCAGCCGGGTGAACCAGGTGAGCTGCAGCGCCGTTGATGCCGATGATGCCGCTGCCGGGCGGTCCGGCGATGGCGTAGGTCTCCAGCCGTGCCCCGTTCGTGGTGTCGAGCACGTGGACAGCCTCGTTCGGTAGCAGGTCGGCAGCTTCCATCAGGTTGGAGTCGATGGTGATGGAGCCGACATAGTCGAGGTCAGCCTGTGTCACGGTCGCCCGGTGAATCTTCGATTTGAGCATGCGGCGTTGCACTTGAGATCTCCTTGGTGGCGTTCGGCCCGGCTGTGGACCACGATAAGGCAACGGAGATGGGTGATCGCTCCGGGTGGCAAACTCCGAGCCCGCAAGCGATCTAGGTGCTTGCGAAAGGCACCAGGTCAGAGGAGATCACGCGGGTCTCGTCGTGCGGCGGGGCTCCCCGACCGACGGGCGGGTGACGAGTCGAGCTCAGCGCTCAGGGGCAGGCACTCATGCCGCCTCTCAGGGCAGCCTGGCATCAGCTCGCCGAACAAACCGTCGCGGGCCTCACCACGACTCCGCTCTCTCAGGTCAGCGACGTTGTTGCCGACCTGGCGCGCAGTCTTGTGGCGAACGCCGTTTCAGCCCACCTGCCCGCTGACCCGCCATCCGAGACCTCATAGAGGTTGCGACAACTCGCCATCGCAGGCTTGCCGCTGGTTCACCCCGCCTTCACATCCGGCTCTTACGTTCAGCTGGTGGCCTCAGAGTTGGTACGGCGACGCGGTGCTGCGGCGCCGGCCATGTCGGTCGGCGCGTCGACGATGGAGGTACCTCGTCAGGCCGGTCGACATACCGCGCAGCCAACAGAGCTGCCCCGCTACGCCATCGCGGCGACGGGGGGACATACCAGGCATCGTGCCTGGCTGGGTGTGCTGGCCGCCGCCGCATCCGCCCTGGCACTGCGGATCCCATTTGTAGGCGAGCCGGCCTACACCGACGAGGGCGGATATCTGCTCGTGGCACGGCAGTGGCACGCAGGGGTGGACCGCAGCGAGGTGCAGTGGTTGCAGGGCCGCGGGTGGAAAGTCGCTGAGATTGAACGTCACGACGATCTCGCATCGACCCCGAGCGGCGGCAGCGACGATATGTCGGTCCTTCTCGTGGCAGATCATCGAGGGGATTAAGTGGCCGCCTTCTGGTCAAGCCCGGCGTGCTCGACCAGGTTGCGCCCGAGTTCCTCGAGCACGTCGGCGGACCAGTGTGGCGAGAAGGCGCCCTGTTCGGCGATCCGCAGGAGGGTGTCGGCCATCGTCGCGCCGTAGATGGCACAGGTGTCGAGGAAGACCGGGAAGGCCACGGGTCAGCGGGTCCTCGGAGGTGGTCCGTCCATCACCTCGTAGAGGCCGGTGGAAGCACGAGATTCTTAGCTGGCTAGGGCGAGACAGTCGTTTGGTGGTTTCGGGTCGGCGTCGGTGTTGACTGTTGGGTTGCTCGTGGGGGTCGGGGATGGAGCCGGGGGCGGCGGTGCTGCGCCTTCCCCTGCAGAAGGGTCGGCACGAGTCGACGGGGCGTTGACGGAGGGCAAGACGATTCGAATCTCGGGGGGTTCGTCCGGCGACCAGGCTGACCGCGAGAGCGAGGGTGCGGCGATCTCTGGGGACGGCCGGTTTGTCGTGTTCGCTTCCGTAGCGCGCAATCTCGTACGGAACGACACCAACCGCTCGGCTGATGTGTTTGTTCGGGACCGGCTGAACCAGGTGGCCAGATAAACCCCTATCTCGGTCGCAAGCTCCGCGGCTTGCTGCTCGGCCACGGTTTCATCGAGGTGGAAGCCACCACTAGTACGTCTCGTGCGGAACCCGGGAGTCGGTCAGGGAATTTGGCCTGGGACGCGCCGAAGACTGCACGGACCCCTGGTACGCGGACTCTGCACAGCGTCATGGCCTCGCGACTTCCAGAGAACTGGCAGCAATGCGGCGGGCCTGGATCGAGTGGTCGAAAGCATCGACGTCGTACGCCGCATTCGCCTGGTGCCGGGCGGTGGGGCGGAAGCCTTAACCTCGATCAGGACTGACCGAGGTAACGCCACAATTCAGTGGATCTCGATCCTAGGCCCTGCGTCTAATCTGAGAGGATGATCGAAATCGCAACAGCTGCGGAGAAGCCGAGCGGTACCGACATACCGATCGGAGACCGCGTTGACGGTCCTCAGACCAAGGATCTGCATGACGGTGGTGCTGGCTGTCCCGCTCGCGAGCATCTCGCCGGTGGCCGTCGCAAACTTCCGGCTTCCAGGAGCAGCCTCAAGATGTGACGGGGCTACCCGGAAGATTGGTGCGTAGGGTGGCTCGCGCGGCCAAGGACGCCAAGCCTCGCAAGGTCGCTGCTAGCTCGCCGTCACCTTGCCAACCTAGGAGAGCCGTGCCCGAGGAGAGCTCCAGCGCTGACACGTCCTGCCGGGTGTGCCAGGCCGGGCTGTCTGCCGGGCAACGGTTTTGCGGCACCTGCGGAACCCCGGTGTCGATCACCGGTCCGCCGTCCAGCGCGCCAGATGACGCGTCCGCCCCGCTGAGCCCGGCAGGAGACTCGGCTGCCCCGTCCACCGGCGGCTCCTGGCCTCCTGCCCCGGGCGGCACTCCAACAGCCGGCCCCCAAGCTGGCAACGCGTCCAGCCCACCTCCCCCTCCGGAGACCTTCGCCCAGTCCTTTAGTGCAGCGCAACCGCGCTACGCGAGCGCATCGACCACCCCGATGACAGGTCCTTACGGGACCGCCGCTTCGAATGAGCCTTACCCATCCGGTGTGGTCGCGGTTGGTGTGGTCGCGTCCATCTTCATGCCGTTGATCTCGCTGATCGTCGCGCTGATCTTGGGCACGAACGAGAACAACCCCACCCGCAAAGGCCAACTCAAGAGCTGGGCGATCCTCTCCGGCGCTCTCATGCTGGTCGCGTTCGTCTTGGTCTTCGGCCTTCTAGCCGGAAGTCGGTCCGTGGGCTACTAGGTCACGCCGCGCCGACGCGATTAAGTCCGTGGGTACTAGACCACACGGCGTTCGGCGCGACGCTTCTCGGCACGCCGCCGCATCTCCTCGCGCTCCATGGCCTGCGCTTGCTCCACCGTTGGCGCCGTTCCGCCGTACGACGCGGGGACCCACCAGGCGCCGGGTTCGTGCTGGGGGTAGTCGCGGATGGTTTGATCCAGCAGCTCCGACATCCGGGTTCGAAGCGTCGCGGTGTTCGCCACATGGCTTGACCCGATGACCTCGATCGGCTCGCCCACGGTGATGGAGATCGCCTTGCCCCGAGAGAAGTCGCGGGGATGGTCTTTGGTGTAGATGCGCTGGGTGCCCCAGAGGATGACGGGGATGAGGGGGACGGAAGCCTCCGCTGCCATCCGCGTGGTGCCGGTCTTGAAGGTCTTGAGCTCGAAGCTGCGGCTGATGGTGGCCTCGGGGAAGAGCCCCACCAGCTCTCCTCGGCCGAGGTAGTCGAGCGCCGTCGCATATGACTGCATCCCATCGGCCCTGTCGACGTTGATGTGGTGCAGCGATCGCATCAACGGTCCGCTGATGCGGTGGTCAAACAGCTCGCGCTTGGCCATGAAACGCACGACGCGCTTTGCCGGCTGGGCCGCCACTCCGGCCAACACGAAGTCGATGTAGCTGATGTGATTGATGGCGAGGACTGCGCCGCCTTCGACCGGGATGTGTTCGCTGCCCTTAACGTCGATCTTGAGACCCATTGCCTTGAAGGCGGTCTTGGCCGCCACGATCACCGGCGGGTAGGTGAGATCTCGCACGGAGGAAAACGTAGCCCACGGAACTCGTCCGGTCACCCGCTCACGGTTGGTTTGCCATACTGGCGGCGCTCGCTCGACTTGTCGGTGGAGAGGAGTCGGCTTGTTTACCGTCATCGGTGAGGCACTGCTCGACCTGGTGCAGGTCGAACCGAAGGGCCCGTTCGCCGCCAAACCAGGTGGCGGGCCCCTCAACATCGCGGTAGGTCTGGCTCGGCTGGGCCATCCAACCGAGCTCAAGGCGCGGTTGTCGACTCGCCCGCTGGGAGCGCTTCTGCGCGACCACGCCCTTGCCAACTCGGTCGGGTTGAGCAGCTGCATCGAGACCGAGGACCAGACGACGCTCGCTTTTGCCTCCCTCGACGATCAGCACCGAGCCAGCTACGAGTTCTATGTGGCTGGCACCGCCGACTGGGGTTGGACTTCCGCTGAGCTCGCCATCTTGCCGGCAGGCACCGCCGCCCTGCATGCCGGCTCCCTCACCGCCGCGCTCATACCAGGCGCCGACGTGCTCCTCGGGCTGTGGGAGCGCCTAGCCGGCGAGGATGAACTGTTCTTGAGCTACGACCCGAACGTCAGACCGGATGTCGCCGGACTCCGCGAGGCATCCGTCCGAAGGGTGGAGCGATTCGTGGCTGCCTCCCACCTGGTCAAGGTCAGCGATGAGGACCTGGCCTGGCTTTACCCGCACACGCCGCACCTCGACGTCGTACGGCGCTGGTCGATGACAGGTCCGGAACTGGTCGTCATGACCCGAGGCGCAGACGGCTGTGTTGCCGTCAAGGCGACTGGGGAGTCGATGGAGCTGCCGGGCGTCAACGTCGAGGTAGTGGACACGATCGGGGCCGGGGACTCCTTCGCTGCTGGCCTACTGTCAGGCTTGGCCGACGTGGGCTGTCTGCGGCCGCGCGCAATCTCTGCCCCGCCCGTCGAGTCATTGCATGCCGCGCTGCAGAGGGCGATCGACGTGTCGGCGATGACGTGCGAGCGAGCCGGTGCTGACCCGCCCACCCGAGCCCGTTACGACGCGATGAGGTCGGTATGACCTGGGACCGACGCCCAGTGGGTCGGGTCGGGATGGGGGACGGAGCATGAGCCACCTGTTGAGGATCGAGTTGCCCGACGTACCGGGTTCGCTGGGTGCGGTGGCCACGGCGCTCGGTTTGGCCGGTGCCAACATTGAGGCCATCGAGATCGTCGAGCACCGCCCCGACGGAACGGCCGTGGACGATGTGTACCTGGACTTCGAGCCAAGCGTGATGCCGGACATGCTCGTGTCCGCGGTACAGAAACTCGACGGTGTCCGAGTGCTGTGGGTCTCCCGCTACTCGGCTCGGGGCAACCTCCACCTCGACCTCGAAGCCATCGAGGTGATGACCAACGATCCGGGACGAGCGGCGCATCATCTTGCCCATCTGCTGCCCCGTACGTTCCGAAGCGATTGGGCCTGCGTCGCGATGCTCGACGGTGAGGAGATGACGTGCCTGGAGCGGACCTCCAACGCCCCTGACCTGCCGGCGGAGGCGATCACCTGGTTCGCGCTCGTCTCGGCCCAAAGCATCGAAGTTCAGGACAGCTGGGAAGGGTGGAGCAACACCGAGGTGGCGGCGGCGCCGATGAGTGGAGTAGGCCGCATCGTTCTCCTCGGACGTCATGGCGGACCCGAGATCTTGGAGTCGGAGCTCGCGCGACTGCAACACCTCACCACCGTCACCACGTCGATCGAGCTGGCCTTCGAGTCCGACAGCTGACCTCCGCGGCGCGCCTATGCTCGTCGCCATGACCGTCTCAGAAATCTTCGACTCTCATCTCTGGCAGGCCGTTCAGGGCTTCGAAGAGCTGACAGACGTGACCTACCACCGGGCCATCGGCCAAGGCACCGTGCGCATCGCGTTCAACCGGCCCGAAGTGCGCAACGCGTTTCGGCCACAGACTGTCGACGAGCTCTACAGCTGCCTGGAGCATGCACGAGCGACCTCCGATGTCGGCTGCGTGCTCCTCACCGGCAACGGCCCCTCCCCTAGAGACGGTGGGTGGGCATTCTGCTCCGGTGGCGACCAGCGGATCCGCGGCACCGCTGGCTATGAGTACGAAAGCCAGCCGGATGTCCAGCACGGCCCCGACTCCGACAGTGGCAGGAGTCGCGGTGGCGATCGAAGCGCACCCATCAGCCGGCCGACGATCGGTAAGGCCCGGTTGGGGCGGCTGCACATCCTCGAGTGCCAACGACTGATCAGGTTCATGCCGAAAGTCGTCATCTGCGTGGTGCCAGGGTGGGCGGTCGGTGGCGGACACAGTCTGCATGTCGTGGCGGACCTGACACTCGCCTCGGCCGAACACGCCCGCTTCAAACAGACCGATGCCGACGTGGCCTCGTTCGACGGAGGTTTCGGATCGGCCTATCTGGCCCGCCAGGTCGGGCAGAAGTTCGCCCGCGAAATCTTCTTCCTCGGTGCGGAGTACGACGCCGAGGCGGGCTACCGCATGGGCATGGTTAATGCCGTCGTACCCCACGCCGACCTGGAGCGTACGGCGTTGGAGTGGGCGCTCCGGATCAACGCCAAGTCCCCAACTTCGCAGCGGATGCTCAAGTACGCCTTCAACCTGG
>JACCSH010000076.1 GCA_013813125.1 Nocardioidaceae bacterium
CCGCACACCAAGCCGGTCATGTTCTGGGAGTGGCTGCTCGGCGAGGTCCGCAAGACCGACCCCGATGTGATCTTCTTGTCAGAGGCGTTCACCCGGCCCGCCATGATGCGCGCCCTAGCCATGGTCGGCTTCCATCAGTCCTACACCTACTTCACCTGGCGCAACACCAAGCCCGAGATCGAGTCCTACCTCGATGAGCTCTCGCACGTGACCAGTGACGTGATGCGGCCCAGCCTGTTCGTCAACACGCCCGACATCCTCAGCGAATACCTCCAGTACGGCGGTCCGGCCGCCTTCCGGATTCGCGCCACTCTCGCAGCCACCGGGTCTCCCACCTGGGGCGTCTACGCCGGTTTCGAGCTCTACGAGCATGTCGCGGTGCGGCCCGGCTCTGAGGAGTATCTCGATTCCGAGAAGTATCAGCTGCGCCCACGAGACTGGGCTGGCGCTGTCGAGATGGGGCGCAGTCTGGCGCCGTACATCACCAAGCTCAACGACATCAGGCGCCGCCATCCAGCGCTGCAACAGTTGCGCAATGTGAAGATCCACACCACCGATGACGACTCCGTCGTCTGCTTCAGCAAGCAGACGAAGACGACGGAAGGCACGGACACCGTGATCGTGGTGGTCAACGTCGACCCGCATGGGGCCCGGGAGACGGCCGTGCATCTCGACCTGCCCGGAGTCGGCTACGACTGGCATGAGACGTTCGCCGTGCGCGACGAGGTCACCGGTGCCAGCTGGCGATGGGGCGAGCACAACTACGTGCGCCTCGACCCGTCGACGGAGCCCGCCCACATCTTGTCGGTTCGCCCCTCATGACCATGGGCAGTGACCCCGGCGTAACGACGGCGAACGCGGACGTGGCTAAGCAGCCCCACGACCCCCACTGGTTCAAACGTGCAGTCTTCTACGAAGTCCTGGTGCGCTCCTTCAAGGACTCAAACGGAGACGGTGTCGGCGACTTCAACGGCTTGCGCGAGAAGCTCGACTATCTGCACTGGCTCGGCGTGGACTGTTTATGGATCCCCCCGTTCTACGAGTCGCCTCTGCGTGACGGCGGCTATGACGTGTCGGATTTCCGCAACATCCTTCCCGACGTGGGCACCCTGGCCGACTTCCAACGCCTGCTCGACGACGCGCACGACCGCGGCATCAAGGTGATCGTCGACTTCGTCATGAACCACACCAGTGATCAACACTCCTGGTTTCAGGAGTCTCGTCGTGACCCGAGTGGGCCCTACGGCGACTTCTACGTGTGGTCTGACACCGACGACCTCTACGGCGACGCTCGGGTGATCTTCGTCGATACCGAGCCGTCAAACTGGACCTGGGACCCGGTTCGGCAGCAGTATTTCTGGCACCGCTTCTACAGTCACCAGCCCGATCTCAACTTCGACAACCCCGAAGTTCGTGAAGCGATCATCGACGCCCTGCGCTTCTGGCTCGACATGGGAATCGACGGGTTTCGGCTCGATGCTGTCCCTTACCTCTACGAGCGGCCCGGCACCAACGGCGAAAACCTCCCCGAGACCCACGACTTCCTTCGGCAAGTCCGCAAGACGGTCGATGCCGAGTATCCCGACCGGGTGCTCTTGGCTGAAGCGAACCAGTGGCCGGCATATGTAGTCGACTACTTCGGTGATTTCTCCACCGGTGGCGACGAGTGTCACATGTGCTTCCACTTCCCTGTCATGCCACGGATCTTCATGGCGGTACGGCGAGAATCGCGCTACCCGATCTCCGAGATCCTCGAGCAAACCCCGGCCATCCCCGAGCACTGCCAGTGGGGCATCTTTTTGCGCAACCACGACGAGCTCACTCTCGAGATGGTGACCGACGAAGACCGTGACTACATGTGGTCCGAGTACGCCAAGGACCCGCGGATGAAGGCCAACATCGGCATCCGCCGACGGCTTGCTCCGTTGCTCGACAACGACATCGATCAAATGGAGCTCTTCACCGCGCTGTTGTTGTCGCTGCCAGGATCGCCTGTTCTCTACTACGGCGACGAGATCGGTATGGGCGACAACATCTGGCTCGGTGACCGCGACGGTGTGCGGACCCCCATGCAGTGGACCCCCGACCGCAACGCCGGCTTCTCGACCGCGACACCAGGCAAGCTGGCCCTCCCCATGGTGATGGACCCGGTGTTCGGATATCAGGCGGTCAACGTCGAGGCAGAGCTGGAGAACACCTCCTCGCTGCTGCAC
>JACCSH010000123.1 GCA_013813125.1 Nocardioidaceae bacterium
GATAGGTCCTGCCGACATGTCAGCGCTCAGGGCGTCGAAGTCAGTCGAGTGGGCGATCAGACCGCGCCACTCGAGGTCGGCAAGCACCCGCGGGTTCACTAAGTGTTCCTTCCATCGGGGAGTCGGCCCCAGTGTGCCGTATGACGTTCGGGCCCATCGCGGCCCAGCGGGCATACTGCCGAGATGAGCCGAAACCGTCGCTATGCCGTCAATGTGGAGTGGACCGGGAATCTCGGCGAGGGGACGGCCGGCTACCGCTCGTATTGCCGCGCCACCCAGGTTTCTGGCGAGTCGAAGGAGACGATCTCCGGTTCAGCTGATCCAGCGTTCCGAGGTGACGCTTCAGCCTGGAATCCCGAGGAACTGCTCGTGGCCGCGCTCTCCCAGTGTCACCTGCTGTCCTATTTGCATGTGTGCGCAGTCAACGATGTCGTCGTGACGGCATACACAGACTCTGCGGAGGGGACGATGACGCAGGTGGAAGGCAGTGCCCGGTTCACCGAGGTGGTGCTGCGTCCCCAGGTGACGGTGGCGTCTGCCTCCATGGTGGAACGGGCTGAGCGACTCCACGTCGAGGCCAACGCGGCGTGCTTCATCGCTCGCTCGGTGAACTTCCCCGTGCTGCACCAGCCGACGATCCGCGTGGCGACGTGAGCGGGCGTGCTCGACCCGCCTTGCCCTGCGCGTCTCACGCCGCCGTACCTGCGCCAGCCACCCAGCCATGTTCGCGCACAGCGATTGGTGTCTGGCGTAGCCAAAGCAGCGCCGAACACCCACCGTGTTGATCACGTGGCGACACCTGTGGCGGGTGGGCCGGCTGGTGCTCGAGGGCTGCGCTTGTATGCCGACACGGTCTGGTCGCCGTACAGCCAGAAGCGCCACGGGACATCGGCCGCCTGACTGACGCCGACCCGCGGGCCGGTGGCCATCTGCGCCGACTTGTCCGCAACTGAGGCCGCTCTCGCAGTACCCGTTGCGGACAAGCCGGCGGAGCGGGGCGGAGCCAGGCGCAATGGGCCACCACCGAGCAGGTCGATGGTGTTGTGGCTGCTATTGATCCCGAGCGCCTGGGTGAGGCAGGCAGGGCCGCGGGCGAGAGCTCGGTCCAAGACTCGTGCGCCTCGTCGTGATCTGGCTAGATCGACGCCTTCCACGACCCGCGCCGCCCGAAGCAGGACCGCCGAGGCGTGACCGTCAGGGCCAGTGACCACGTTCGCGCACCAGTGCATGCCGTACGAGAGATACACGTAGAGCCGACCAGGCGGGCCGAACATGACCTCGTTGCGGGATGTCGAGCCGCGAAATGCATGCGAGGCGGGGTCACGCTCGCCGGCATACGCCTCCACTTCGGTCAGCTCGACCGTCACGATCCCCGCCTCGGTCTCGTGTGTGAGAAGCCAGCCCAGCAGCCGCGGGGCCACCTGCGGTGCTGGTTGTCCGAGCAGCACCCGGATCGGGGATGTCACTCGACCATCATGCGCGAGCACCGCGTCAGTGGCGTCCTTGAACCCTCTCGCGACGCTGGGTGTCGGTGTGATGTGCGAGCACCGCGTCAGTGAGAGTCCCCGACACGGGACCGGAGCTCGGCGAGCTGGTCTGTTATGCCGTCGCGCGTCGTACTGCGGCGCCCGTTGATCGATGCGAACAAACCGTCAGCGCCACTGAGGGCGGCCGTACAACGGGTCGTGGTCTGAGTAGATCGCGGAGCCACCTTCACCGGAAGGGAGCCAGCGTTGCGCGCAGCTCGGCGAGCTGCTCGGTGACGCGCTCGAGCGCCGTACCGCCTCGAGCATCACGCGACGAGATCGAACCTTCCACGGAAAGCACAGTGCGCGCTTCTGGTGTCAACGAGGGCGAGATGGAGGCAAGGTCGGCGTCACTGAGCTCCCACAGCTCCACACCGCGAGACTCGCACTCACGCACACAGGCGCCCGCCACCTCGTGCGCCACCCGGAAGGCAACGCCTTGCCGCACCAGCCACTCGGCGACATCCGTGGCGAGCGCGTGACCCTGTGGCGCCAGCGCCGCGAGTCTGTCGGTGTCGAACGACAGCGATGCGACCATGCCGGTGAAGGCGGGCAGCAAGACTTCGAGGGTGTCGATGGAGTCGAAGACGGGCTCCTTGTCTTCTTGCAGGTCTCGGTTGTAGGCCAGTGGCTGCGCCTTCAAGGTGGCGAGCAAGCCCGTCAGGTTGCCGATCAGCCGACCGGACTTGCCGCGCGCCAACTCAGCGATGTCCGGGTTCTTTTTTTGCGGCATGATGCTCGACCCGGTCGAATAGCTGTCATCGAGGGTGACGAAGCCAAACTCACGAGTCGCCCAGATGACCACTTCCTCCGCGAGCCGGGACACGTCGACGCCGATCATCGCCGTTACGAAGGCGAACTCGGCCACGAAGTCCCGCGCGGCAGTGCCGTCGATGCTGTTCGCCACCGAGTCTGCGAAGCCCAACTCATGGGCGACGCTTCGGGGGTCGAGGCCGAGCGACGAGCCGGCCAGCGCCCCGGCACCGTACGGCGATTCGGGCGCGACCCGATGATCCCAGTCGCGGAGGCGGGCGAGGTCTCGGACCAGCGGCCACGCATGCGCCAGCAGGTGGTGTGAAAGCAAGACCGGCTGAGCGTGCTGAAGGTGGGTGCGGCCGGGCATGGGGGCGTCGAGGTGGGTCTCGGCTTGTTGGGCGAGTGCGTCGACCAGGGCTACCAGGAGACCGCTGACAACGCGGGCATGGTCACGAAGGTAGGCCCTGAAGAGTGTGGCCACTTGGTCGTTTCGGGACCGGCCGGCTCGCAGCCGGCCTCCGAGGTCCGCGCCGACCAAGTCGACGAGGCCACGCTCGAGCGCGGTGTGCACGTCCTCGTCGTCGTAGCCCGCCACGAAGGCACCCGTTGCCACCGCCAGGTCGAGGGAGTCGATGCCTTCGACGAGGCGCTCCAGCTCTGGTGGGGTCAGCAAGCCTGCCCGGGCCAAGACCCTGGCATGGGCACGAGAACCGGCCAGGTCGTAGGGCGCGAGCCGCCAGTCGAAGTGAGTCGACTTGCTGAGCGCTGCCAGCTCTGGCGACGGGCCGCCGGCGAACCGCCCACCCCACAAACGGGTGGGCGATTCGGACGCGGAGTCTCGCTGATCGGCCGGTGGCCCCGTTCCCCGCGCCACCGGTCTGTCGGTCACGTGCCGACTCGGCTGCCGACCGAGGCGTCACGTTTGGCCGCGATCTTGCTCGGCAGACCCCACAGTTCGACGAACCCCCTGGCCAGTGACTGGTCGAAGGTGTCGCCTTCGTCGTAGGTGGCGAGGTTGAAGTCGTAGAGACTCGTGCTGGACCTGCGGCCGGTGGCCACAGCCTTGCCCCCGTGCAGGGTGAGGCGGATGTCCCCGGTCACATGCCGCTGAGACGAGTCGACGAACGTATCGAGCGCGCGCTTGAGCGGTGAGAACCACAGACCGTCATACGCGAGCTCACCCCAGCGTTGGTCGACGCCCCGCTTGTAGCGAGCCAGGTCGCGCTCCATGGTGACTGTCTCCAACTCCTGGTGGGCGGCGATCAACACCATGGCGCCGGGAGCCTCGTAGACCTCGCGACTCTTGATGCCGACGAGCCGGTCCTCGACCACGTCGAGGCGCCCCACGCCTTGCGCGCCTCCGCGATGGTTGAGCTGCTGAATCGCTTGCAGCATTGTGACGTGCTGGCCGTCGATCGCTACCGGCTCGCCGTCTTCGAACGAGATCACGACCTCGTCGGCCGCACGGTCAACGGCAGGGTCGTCGGTGTAGGAGTAGACGTCTTCGATCGGGGCATTCCAGATGTCCTCGAGAAAGCCCGTCTCGACCGCCCGCCCCCAGACGTTCTGGTCAATGGAGTACGGCGACTTCGGAGTCACGTCAATCGGCAGGTCGCGCTCGGTCGCGTAGTTGATCGCCTTCTCCCGCGTCCAGGCGTAGTCACGAACCGGCGCGACAACTTCCAGATGTGGGGCCAGTGCGGCGATCCCTACTTCGAAGCGCACCTGGTCGTTGCCCTTGCCCGTGCAGCCGTGGCTGACCACGGTGGCGCCGTGCTCGCCGGCGGCATGCACGAGATGCCTGGCGATCAGCGGACGAGACAGCGCCGAGACAAGCGGATAGCGATCCATATAGAGGGCGTTGGCTTTGAGCGCAGGCAGGCAGTAGTCCTCCGCGAACTCGTCCTTGGCGTCGGCCACGACGGCCTCGACAGCACCACAGGCGAGGGCCCGCTTGCGAATCGTCTCCATGTCCTCACCGCCCTGGCCGACATCCACCGCGACGGCGATGACTTCGGCACCTGTCTGGTCGGCCAGCCAGCCGATGGCGACTGACGTGTCGAGTCCTCCTGAGTAGGCGAGGACGATGCGTTGCGGGGACAGGGTCACGAGTTCTCCTTGTCAGGTGCTTGCGGTTTAACAGGTGGTGCTTGCGGTTCAACACCCGCTGCGGCGAGGTTGAGCAGGCGTGCGGCGAGTGAAATCCCACCGTCGGGGTCTCGGCTGATGACAACGACCGTGTCATCACCGGCGATGCATCCCAAGACTGCAGTCAGGGCGGCCTTGTCGAGGGACGACGCCAAAAACTGAGCGGCGCCGGGTGGGGTGCGCAGGACCGCCAGGTTCGCCGATCCCTCTGCGCTCACCAGCAGTTCGTTGCAGAGTCGGGCGAGGCGATGCTCGGTCGCAGCCGAATCGTTGGCGGAGCTAGGGGTGCGATCACCGCCCTCGCCCGGTACGGCGTAAACGAGAACTCCCCGGGCGTCTCGAACACGTACCGCGTCGAGCTCAACCAGGTCGCGGGAAAGTGTTGCCTGCGTGACCCGCACGCCCGATTCGGCGAGTAGGTCCGAGAGTTCGGCTTGGGAGCGGACG
This sequence comes from Nocardioidaceae bacterium, assembly GCA_013813125.1. Classification (GTDB taxonomy): domain Bacteria; phylum Actinomycetota; class Actinomycetes; order Propionibacteriales; family Nocardioidaceae; genus JACCZJ01. The sequence goes on from JACCSH010000123.1 coordinate 4,878, forward strand.
GAGTGGCGCCACAGCAGGTCGACGATTCGCTGGTGCCGTGCGGTCTTGCTGGTGGCCACGTGGAGGTCAGCGCTCATGGGACCTGCCTGTGGAGCGCCGAGAGCGACACGTCATCGGGCAGAAGATGACCAGTCACGAGGTCGCCTGTTTCGATGCGTCGATGAGGTCCGGAAGTACCTCGACGAAGGTGTCGAGCTGCTCCGACGTGATGATGAGCGGAGGTGCCAAGCGAATCGTCGAGGGCGTTGGCGCGTTGACGATGAACCCCTGCTCCAACGCCGTCGTCGCGACTTGGCCCGCAACCGGCTCCCTGAGCACGATCGCGCGCAACAGGCCCCGCCCGCGCACTTGTTCGACGAGCGGATGGCGCAGGGCGGCCACCTGGCCCGGCAACCGGTCCCCAACGCCGCGTACCTGCTCGAGCAGACCGTCGCGCTCTATCACGCCGATCGTCGCCAGGGCGGCCACCGACGCTACCGGGTTTCCCCCAAACGTTGTTCCATGGTCACCTGGTCCGAGCAGCACTCCACTCGCGCCGACCCCGATGCAGGCACCGATCGGAAACCCCGAGCCGAGCCCCTTGGCAAGGGTCAGAAGGTCGGGGACCACGCCGCTGTCCGAGTGCGCGAACCACGCGCCGGTACGGCCGACTCCGGTCTGCACCTCATCGAGCCAGAGCAGGGCCCCGGAGCGGGAGCAGATGTCGCGGGCCGAGCGAAGGTAGCTGGCAGGTGGCTCGACTACGCCGGCCTCGCCCTGGATCGGCTCAACCACGAAGGCGGCGGTGTCGCCGTCGACGGCGGCTGCCAGGGCGCCGGCGTCGCCGTACTCGACGAACGTCACATCGCCGGGCAGAGGTGCGAACGCCTCTCGGTACGCCGGTTTCCAGGTGAGGGCGAGCGCGCCCATCGAGCGACCGTGGAACGCGTTGACCGTGGAGACGAGCTTGGTGCGGCCGGTACGCCGGGTGGCCTTGAATGCCGCCTCGTTGGCTTCGGTGCCGGAGTTGGTGAAGAAGACCCGGCCGTCATGTCCTAGCAAGCCGAGCAGACGCTCGGCTAAGGCGATCTGAGGCGGAGTGGCGAAGAAGTTGGAGACGTGACCAAGCGTGGCGAGCTGGCTGGTGACCGCGGCGTGGACGACAGGGTGAGCGTGGCCGAGGGAGTTGACGGCGATCCCGCCGAGAAGGTCGAGATAGCGGTTGCCGTCGGCGTCCCAGACATAGCAGCCCTCGCCACGGACCAGGACTCGCTGCGGAGGGCCGAACGTGTTCATGATCGAGTCGGCATAACGCTCGGTCAGCTCTGCTCCAGTGGGTGCCGCGCTCTGACGTGCGGGGCTCGCCTGCCCGGTCACAACTTCGCCTCTCGGTTCGCGTGCAGCGCTGTGCGGATTCTGGTCGGCGTATCCGGCAGCACCTGCGTTCCGACACCCTCGGCAGTGAAGATCTCCAGCAGCACCGCGTGCGGTTCCCGCCCGTCGACGACGGTAGCCCGCGGAACGCCCCCCCGCACCGCCTTGAGGCACGCACCCATCTTCGGCACCATGCCGCTGGTCAGGCTCGGCATCAGCTCGTGCAACGCGTCGACACCGATCTCGCCGATGATGTCGTCGCTTGCAGGCCAGTCGCGGTACAGGCCCTCGACGTCGGTGAGCACGAGCAGCTTCTCGGCGCCGAGCGCCACCGCCAGAGCGGCAGCCGCCGTGTCGGCGTTTACGTTGTGCACCTGGCCGGTCTCATCGGGTGCGACGCTGGACACCACGGGAATCCGCCCTGCGTCGATGAGGTCCTGCACGGCCTCGGGCCGGACGTCACTCACCTCGCCCACAAGACCGAGGTCGACGTCTACCCCGTCAACCACGGTGGTCGTCCGCTTAGCGAGGAACAACCCGGCGTCTTCGCCGGAGAGCCCGACCGCGAGCCGTCCGTGCTGATTGAGCAACCCGACAAGCTCCCTACCGACCTGCCCCACGAGGACCATGCGGACGACGTCCATCGCTTCGGGTGTCGTCACCCGCAGGCCACTCCGGAACTGCGACTCGATGCCGAGGCGTTCCAGCATCGAGCTGATCTGCGGGCCACCCCCGTGGACCACGACCGGCCGGAAACCGGCATACCGCAGCCACACGATGTCCTTGGCGAAGTCTCGTTTGAGGGCGTCGTCGGTCATGGCGTTGCCGCCGTACTTCACCACTATTGTCTTGCCGTGGTACTTCTCCAGCCAGGGCAGCGCCTCGGCCAGAGTCGCCGCCTTGGCGGTCGCCTGTTGCCAGTCGATGGTCATGAGGAGTAGGCCGAGTTCTCGTGGACGTAGGCCGTGGTCAGATCATTTGTCCACACCGTGGCCGTGGCGTCGCCGGACTTAAGGTCGATGTCGACCGCGACTTCGCGGGCGGACAAATCAACCTCGCCGCGGCCCGCGGAAGGAGTGGAGCTGCGGCACACCTCCACGCCGTTGAGGGCTACGTCGAGGTCAGCCGGGTCGAAGGCCGCCCGGGTCGTGCCGACGGCTGCCAGAATGCGGCCCCAGTTGGGGTCTCGCCCGTAGATCGCGCACTTGAAGAGGTTGCTGCGAGCGACCGCGCGGGCGACAGCCACGGCGTCTTCTTCGCTGGCGGCACCGAGCACCTTGATGGCGATGTCGTGCTCCGACCCCTCGGCGTCGCGCAGCAACTGCTGCGCCAAGTCGGCGCACAAGGCGGTCACTGCTGCACTGAATTCGTCGTACGTCGGTGACACCCCGCTTGCTGCCGAGGCGAGCAGCACAACGGCGTCATTGGTCGACATACAGCCGTCGGAGTCAAGGCGGTCGAAAGTCACCCGGGTCGCGGAACGCAACGCCCGGTCAGCGTCCGCCGCGGTGACATCGGCGTCGGTGGTGAGAAACACCAGCATGGTGGCGAGGCCTGGCGCCAGCATCCCGGCGCCTTTGGCGATGCCGCCGATGGACCAACCCGTTGCCTCGACGACGGCCGACTTGCTCACCGAGTCGGTGGTCATGATCGCCGCTGCCGCATCGCGGCCACCCGTCTCGCCGAGCTGCGCTGCGGCGCTGCGGACGCCGTCGAGCAGCGTGTCGGAGTCGTTGAGCAAACCGATAAGGCCAGTCGAACAAACAAGTACGTCGAGGGGTGCGCAGCCGACGAGGTCTGCCGCCAACTCCGCGGTGGCATGGGTCAGCTGGAAGCCAGCTGCGCCGGTATAACAGTTGGCACCACCGGAGTTGGCAACGATGACACGCGCCTTGCCGTCCTTGGCCGCCTGTTCGCTCCACAAGAC
>JACCSH010000154.1 GCA_013813125.1 Nocardioidaceae bacterium
AGCGTGGATCTTGTCGTCGACCAGGTGGTTCAGCTTGATGATGTAGGTGTAGCCCACGGAGACGGGCTGCGGGAACGGCTCACCGGTGCGGCCGTCGAAGAGCCTCGCCTTGCCGTCCTCACCAACCATCCGTTCGCCGTCGCGGTTGGGCCGAGTCGAGGCCAGCAGCCCGGAGATCTCGTCCTCGCGAGCCCCGTCGAACACCGGCGTCGCCACGTTGGTGTTCGGTGGCGCCTCGCTCACACCGATCGATGCCAGCCGGCTCTTCCACTCGGCGTCGTCACCCTCGACCTGCCAGCCATTCTTGGCCACCCACCCAAGGTGGGTCTCGAGGACCTGCCCGATGTTCATGCGGCCTGGTACACCCAACGGGTTCAAGATGATGTCAACCGGAGTGCCGTCCTCGAGGAAGGGCATGTCCTCGGCCGGCAGGATCTTTGAGATGACGCCCTTGTTGCCGTGGCGTCCGGCGAGCTTGTCACCGTCGGAGATCTTGCGCTTCTGGGCGACGTACACCCGGATGAGCTGGTTGACGCCGGGAGGCAGTTCGTCGTCCTCTTCGCGATCGAAGACCCGGACGCCGATGACGATTCCGCTCTCACCGTGCTTGACCTTGAGTGAGGTGTCGCGCACCTCACGGGCCTTCTCGCCGAAGATGGCGCGCAGGAGGCGCTCTTCGGGAGTGAGCTCGGTCTCGCCCTTCGGAGTGACCTTTCCGACCAAGACATCACCGGGCACGACCTCGGCACCGATGCGGATGATGCCGCGCTCGTCGAGGTCGGCGAGCATCTCGTCGGAGACGTTGGGGATGTCTCGAGTGATTTCTTCCGGTCCGAGCTTGGTGTCGCGGGCGTCGACCTCGTGCTCCTCGATGTGGATCGAGGTCAGGACGTCTTCTTGCACGAGTCGCTGGCTCAAGATGATGGCGTCTTCGTAGTTGTGGCCCTCCCATGGCATGTAGGCCACGAGCAGGTTGCGTCCGAGCGCCATCTCGGCCGAGTCAGTGCTCGGGCCGTCGGCGATCGGGCTACCAACCTCGACCCGATCCCCTTCGGAGACCGTCGGGCGCTGGTTGACACACGTCCCCTGATTGGAGCGCCGGAACTTGGCAAGGCGATAGCTGCCGTAGCTGCCATCGTCGTGCATGACCGTCACCACGTCAGCGGACACCTCGGTGACCACACCAGCGGTGTTCGCCACCAGCACATCTCCAGCGTCAATGGCTGCGCGATACTCCATGCCGGTGCCGACGAGCGGGGCCTCGGCGCGAATCAGTGGAACCGCCTGCCGCTGCATGTTTGAGCCCATCAGCGCACGGTTTGCGTCATCGTGCTCCAGGAACGGGATCAGCGCCGTGGCTACCGACACCATCTGGCGAGGCGATACGTCCATGTAGTCGACTTTGGTGCCGGGGATGTAGTCGACCTCTCCCCTGCGGGTGCGGACGAGGACGCGTTCCTCCTCGAACGTGCTGTCGCTCGCAAGTGGCGCGTTGGCCTGAGCGATGACGACATGGTCTTCTTCGTCAGCGGTGAGATAGTCGATCTGGTCCGTTACCACGCCCTTGACGACCTTGCGGTACGGCGTCTCGACAAACCCGTACGGGTTGACACGCCCGAACGTCGACAGCGAGCCGATCAGACCGATGTTCGGACCTTCGGGGGTCTCGATCGGGCACATTCGACCGTAGTGGGAGTGATGCACGTCGCGGACCTCAAAGCCAGCTCGCTCACGTGACAACCCACCCGGGCCTAACGCGGAAAGGCGGCGCTTGTGAGTAAGGCCCGCCAATGGGTTGATCTGGTCCATGAACTGGCTGAGCTGCGACGTTCCGAAGAACTCCTTGAGGGCAGCCACCACGGGCCGGATGTTGATCAGTGTCTGAGGCGTGATCGCCTCGACGTCCTGGGTCGTCATCCGCTCGCGAACAACGCGCTCCATGCGGGCCAAGCCGGTGCGGAGCTGGTTTTGGATCAGCTCGCCCACGGTGCGTAGGCGGCGGTTGCCGAAGTGGTCGATGTCGTCTGCTTCGACGACGACGGGCTTGCCCTCGTGGTTGAGCACCAGCTCACCGGCGGCATTGGTGAGCTGGTCGCGGCCGTCGTGCAACTGAACGATGTAGCGGATGGCCGCGACGATGTCATCAACCGTCAGCGTCTGCTGATCGAACGCCGCCACCTGGCCGAGCTTCTTGTTGATCTTGTAGCGACCGACCTTCGCCAAGTCGTAGCGCTTGGGGTTGAAGTAGTAGTTGTCCAGAAGCGTCTGGGCTGCCTCGCGGGTCGGGGGCTCTCCCGGCCGCAACTTGCGATAGATGTCGAGAAGGGCGTCGTCCTGCCCAGCCGTGTGGTCCTTCTCCAGGGTGAGGCGGATCGACTCGAACTCGCCGAACTCCTCGAGAATCTGGGCCTCGGTCCAACCGAGGGCCTTGAGCAGCACAGTGACGTTCTGCTTGCGCTTGCGATCGAGGCGCACGCCGACCATGTCTCGTTTGTCGACCTCGAACTCGAGCCAAGCGCCTCGCGAAGGGATCATCTTCGCAGTGAAAATGTCCTTGTCCGACACCTTGTCGATACTGCGCTCGAAGTAGACACCAGGAGAGCGGACGAGCTGTGAGACAACGACGCGCTCAGTGCCGTTGACGATGAACGTGCCCTTGTCTGTCATCAGGGGGAAGTCGCCCATGAAGACCGTCTGGCTCTTGATCTCGCCGGTCTCGTTGTTCATGAACTCAGCGGTGACGAACAGCGGAGCGGCGTAGGTGAAGTCGCGCTCCTTGCATTCCTCGACCGTGTTCTTCGGTGGCTCGAAGCGGTGGTCGCGGAACGAGAGGCTCATGGTGCCGGAGAAGTCCTCGATGGGTGAGATCTCTTCGAAGATCTCCTCGAGGCCTGACTTCGTGGAGACGTCTTGACGTCCCTCGAGCTTGGCTTGCTCGGTGCGATCCTGCCACTTCTCGTCGCCGATGAGCCATTCAAAGCTGTTGGCTTGCAGAGCAAGCAGATCGGGAACCTCCATGGGTTCGGCGATCTTTGCGAATGACACTCTGCCGGTGTCGATAAGGCTGGTGGAAGTGTTGACGGACTGTGTGGTGCTGGCGTTGCGCGAGGCGGCCAAGAGGGGTCCTTCCGAGAGGCTCGCAGACTCATCCCAAATGCGCATGCAGAGCCACCCGAAAACGGGTGGGAGGTAGGCAGCGCGAAAAGACAGCCTACCCTACGGGCGAGCTGCTGTCGACCGGGGAGCCAGTGAACCGTCCAGAGGAACGCCACTGCTCAACCCGACCCGCAAATTCACTGCCGTTGAGCATGCCGAACCCGGCACGCTTAGTCAAGCAACTTGGCACAATTGCTGGTGTTGCCGGCCGGGTACGACGGTCGGGCGGTGCCGACCTGACCCAGTCCGCAGGAGTCCGAGTCTGACTTCCGCGCTCGCAGTTGGAACGATATGGGCCTTGCGCGGCAGCCGGTTCGGACGCAAGTTTGTTCCAACTGGCGGGTTCCCCACCACACGGCACGGGTCACCGGATTGGTGGCCACGCAAGCCCGTCAGGTCACTTGACGGATACGGTGGCGCCTGCCCCTTCGAGGGCTTCCCTTGCCTTGTCGGCAGCATCCTTCGCTACCTTCTCGAGGATCGCCTTCGGAGCACTCTCTACAAGATCCTTTGCTTCCTTCAGGCCGAGACTCGTGAGGCTGCGAACCTCCTTGATGACCTGGATCTTCTTGTCGCCGGCCGCTTCAAGGACGACGTCGAACTCGTCCTGCTCTTCCACGGCACCGGCGTCACCACCGCCGGCTGCGGCCGGGGCTGCGGCGGCAACCGCCACCGGTGCTGCCGCTGTTACTCCGAAGGTGTCTTCGAACTGCTTCACGAACTCGCTGAGCTCAAGGAGCGTCATCTCCTTGAAAACGTCGAG
>JACCSH010000188.1 GCA_013813125.1 Nocardioidaceae bacterium
CACTGGTGCACACTAATCGGCACAGCCGAGGAGTGTCGGCCCAGATTCTGTCGGTGGTCCCTGACATGGTCTTGGCATGGACAGCTTCACGATCATCTTCGCCGCCGTCACCCTGCTGCTGGGGCTCGCCTTTGGCGTGCTGCTCGGCCAGCGGATGGCCGCCCGCTCCGGCGCCGACCTTCGCGAAGACTTGCGAGCGCTTTCCGCTCAGGCTGTCAACGAGTCGAGCCAGCAGGTCCTCGCGATGACCGACACCCGTATGCACGCCGCCGAACGCGTCGTAGAGCCCGTGCGCGAGAGTCTGGATCGTCTCAGCGAACGGCTTGTCAGCCTCGAGACTCAGGGCGCCTCGTGGCAGTCTCAGCTCAAGCAGCAGGTCGAGTCGGTTCGGTTGAGTGGATCTGAGCTGCTCCGTGAGACGCAGTCGCTGGGTGAGGCGTTGCGACGCCCGCAGGTGCGGGGCCATTGGGGTGAGATGCAGCTGAGACGCAGCCTCGAGCTGGCCGGTCTGTTGACGCGCTGCTCCTTTGACGAGCAGGTGTCCAGGCGCACCGACGACGGACTCTTGCGCCCCGACGTCGTGGTGAGCATGACAGGCGGCAAGAGCATCGTCGTCGACTCCAAGGTGTCGCTCGACGCCTTCCTCTCGGCGACACATGCGACTGACGCGTCCGTGCGGGCGGAGTCGCTTGCCCGGCATGCCCGCCAGCTGCGCTCACATGTCGATGCACTCGCGGCGAAGGCCTACTGGCAGCAGTTCGCACCTGCGCCTGAGTTCGTGGTGATGTTCCTGCCGGCTGAGGCCATCTTCTCGCAGGCGCTCGACACTGATCCGGGTTTGCTCGACTACGCCGCGAGCAAACAGGTCATGCTCGCAACTCCGATCACGCTCATCGCCATGCTCAAGACCGTCGCCTATGCCTGGACCCAGGAGGCACTGGCCGACAACGCCCGGGAGGTGCATCAGCTTGGACGCGAGCTGTACGAGCGGCTCGGCACCGTCGGCAAGCACTTCGACGGGCTCGGCCGGTCGCTGACCGCAGCGGTAGGCGCATACAACAAGACCGTGGGTTCGATGGAGTCACGGGTGCTGGTAAGTGCGCGTCGGATGCGCGATCTCGAGGTCACGAGCGAAGACCTGCCGTGCCTCGAAGGCGTGGTGGCGTCCCCGACGCCTCTCACCGCCCCTGAGCTCGTGGCCGACGAAGTCACGCCGCCGGTGATACAGGGGCAACCTGGCCGCGAGCAATGGAGGCGTCTTGCGGTTGGCGAGTAGGTCCTCCCTCTCGACGCGCGGCGCGGCTCCCTCCAGACGCGCTGCGCTAGCCCTAGCGTGATGAGAAGACCTCGCCTGAGGAGGAGCCAGCCATGTCCAGCACAGCACCTCGGGTGGCACCCGGAGTTCAGCCGATCTCGTTCGAGGCGCCACCACACACCTGCCCACAGGTCACCACTCCTCCCCCATCCGGCGCCTCGGCGGACTTTCGGGAATCCGTCAACTCGCCATCTTCCGGCATACCCGGACGTGGGGTCGTACTCATCTCCACGCTGACGACGGCCGGATGCGTTGCTCTTAACCTTTCCCTCACCGGCCGGCTCACGCTCTTCTTCGATCTGTGCTTCGTCGTCGTCGCGCTGACTTCCGCAATGTCCGTGCTGCGGCGAGACCTGTTCACAGCCGGGGTGCTTCCACCGTTGCTCTTCGCAGCAGTTGTAGGCGCCATCGCCGTGGCGGCACCGGAGGTCTTCATACAGACCGGTGATGTCAGCAGAGCCTTCCTCACCGGGCTCGCCGAGCACGCGGGAGGACTTGTCACGGCATACGCCGTCGCGCTTGCCGTCGTAGTCTCCCGGGTCGTTTTCCATCCCAGCTGAAGGACCCTGGGCTGTTGATGCCCAGTCATGCCAGGTCACCACGCGAACTACGAGGTCATGCCTGCGAGATCCTGTTCCGCCGCGCGCAGATCCTTGCGGAGCTCTGGCGGAAGTGCGAAGACCAACGACTCTTCCGCAGTGTGCACGGCCCTCGCGGCAGGAAAGCCCCGCGCATCGAGATAGCGCAACACGCCGTCCACCAGGTCTTCGGGCACGGATGCACCCGACGTCACGCCAACCGTTGAGACGTCCTCGAACCAGCTGTCGTCAATCTCCGAAGCATCGTCAACAAGATATGCGGCAGCGGCACCCGACTCCAGCGCAACCTCCACAAGCCGCACGGAATTGCTCGAGTTGGCAGAGCCGACGACCAGCACGAGATCGGCACCGGACGCGATCTCCTTCACGGCCGTCTGCCGGTTCTGAGTGGCGTAACAGATGTCGTCGGAAGGCGGATCGAGAAGGTTGGGGAACTGTTGGCGCAAGCGGCCTACCGTTTCCATCGTCTCGTCGACAGACAACGTGGTCTGCGACAACCAGGCCACCTTGTCGGGATTCCGCACCCGCAGGTCGGCCACGGCGTCCGAGCTCTCGACCAGAGTGATGTTCCCCGGCGCCTCGCCCGCCGTACCCTCGACTTCCTCATGGCCGGCGTGACCGATCAGCAAGATGTCGAAGCCGTCGTCAGCAAAGCGTCGGGCCTCATGATGCACCTTGGTAACGAGCGGACACGTCGCGTCGATCGTCTTCAGGCTCCGCTCAGCCGCCTGCTCATGAACGGCCGGCGAGA
>JACCSH010000198.1 GCA_013813125.1 Nocardioidaceae bacterium
GCGACTTCAGTTCCTGGGGGCAGGGTCTGATCGGCGACCGCCTGCTTGTCGATTGCATGTGCGATTGCCTGGCGGACCAGAGGGTCGTCGAGCGGTGAAACAGCCTGGTTCATGCCGAGGTACAAGATGTTGAAGGCCGGCCGCTGCACGATCTCCATGCCGGCCTCCTCGAGGCCGGCGAGGTCACCTGGGGCCACCAGGTCGAAGCCGTCGATCTCGCCATTCTTGAGCGCGTCTCGCTTGGCTCCGGTGTCCTCGATGGTGGTTAGCACGACGTTGGGCGTCTTGGCCTTCTCACCCCAGTAACCGTCGAAGGCCACCAGCCGGATCTCCTTGCCTCGGTTCCACTCACCGAACATGTACGGCCCGGTGCCGGTGGGGTGCTTCAAGGCGTACTCGCTGCTGGTGGGGTCTTCGCCGTCGGCAACGGTGCCGTACTTCTCCAGCGCGGTGGGGCTCTGCATGGCAAACGCCGGCAGCGACAGGGCCGGGACGAAGCCGGCGAACGGCTCCGTCAGGGTGATCGTCGCCTCGGTCGGGCTGGGTGCCTCACAGGAGTCGTAGATGCTCGGGATCTCGCTGTCCCGGAAGCCCTTGAAAAGCGAGATCCAGTAGTAGCTGACATCTTCGGTCTGAGCGGGGCCCTTCGGCTGGTTCACCCAGTACTCGAAGTTGGCGCACACGGCCTCGGCGTTGAAGTCCGTGCCGTCGTGGAACGTGACGCCCTCTTGCAACGTGAACGTGTAGGACATGCCGTCATCACTGCCGGTCCATTCCGTGGCCAGCAGCGGTGCGGGATCCGGCGTGCAGGGCTTGGTGCCCACGAGGCCCTCGAACATCTGCCGGGCCACCCGGAACGTCTCGCCGTCGGAGGCGAAGAACGGGTTCAACGTGGCGGGGTCGGACGACGCCGCGAACACGAAACTGTCGGCGCCACTGGCTGGGGCATCACCGGCGGCTTCGAAGAGCTCCTGGCACTGTGTCTCGGCCTCGCTGGCAGCAGCCTCCGGATCACTTCCGGGCGGGTCCTCGCTGCTCCCGCAGGCTGCCAAGCCCATGATGCTCAAGGCGCTGACGGCACTGAGCACAGCACTTCGGCGTAGCTGGCGACTTCTCATTTGGTTTCCTAACTTCGCTGGAGGGTACGGCGACGAACGCTAGTCACATGTTCGTCCTTGGGGAAGGCAGAAACGCACACCGTCGGCATTCGTTACGGATTAATGACCTTCGAGCAGCTAATAAGTGAAATCCAGGACGCCGCTAGACCCTAACGTCCTGCTCGAGAAGCATCCTGAGATCCTCCACCTGCAGCTTGGCGAGTGATGCAACCTGATGGCGACGGCCGTCCGACGACACCTCGACGTGGTTCGGTACGACGACGACCAAGCAACCTGCTGCCTCAGCCGAAGCTGCCCCGGTGGGTGAGTCCTCGATCGCGATGCAAAGCGTGGCGTCCACGCCGAGCAGCTCAGCGGCGAGCAAATAGGGGTCGGGAGCGGGCTTGCCATGGCTGACCTGATCCCCTGTCACGATCGCATCGAAGTGCCCCCTTGGCATCTTGTCGAGCAGAGCCGTGGCGAAGTTCGTGTACGACATGGTTACCAATGCGGTCGGCACCTCGGCGTCGTTGCAGGCCGCCAGCAGCTCGAGGGCACCAGGCCGCCAAGCCGGTCCACGTTCGGCGACAGCGGCCATGACGCCCGCCAAGAGTTCTTCGACTACGTCGTCCACGGACTGAGTCAAGCCCATCCGCTCTTTGATGTAGGTTCCAGACACGATCAGGTCGTTGCCCACCAGCGCGAGGCCGTCGGCTGGAGTCCACTCGGCGCCGTACCGCTTTGCCATCGCGAACTCGGCGGCCATCCACGACGGCTCGGTGTCACAGACCGTCCCATCCAGGTCGAACAGCACCGCCTGCAGTTCTCGCGTCATGGGCTGCAGTGTGTCATCACCCAGCGTTGAAGTACTTCGCCTCCGGGTGATGCACCACAAGGGCGTCGGTCGACTGCTCCGGGTGCAGCTGCAGCTCCTCGCTCAAGTGCACGCCGATCCGTTCCGGCTTGAGGAGCTCGACGAGCTGGACCCGGTGCTCGAGGTCAGGGCAGGCCGGATAGCCGAACGAGTAGCGTGAACCGCGATACTTCTGGCGGAAAACCTCACCCATCTCCGGGGCGTCCTCACTCGCGAAGCCCAGCTCGCCTCGCACCCGCGCGTGCCAGTACTCGGCCAGCGCCTCAGTGAGCTGCACCGACAACCCATGCAGCTCGAGATAGTCGCGGTAGGCGTTCTTGGCGAACAGCTCACCCGTCACCTCGCTGACGTGTGCCCCCATGGTGACGAGGTGAAAGGCGATCACGTCGAGCTCGCCTGAGTCCTTCGGGCGAAAGAAGTCGGCAAGGCACAAGAACCTATCGCGGCGCTGGCGCGGAAAGCTGAAGCGTGCGACCTCAACGAAGTGGCGCTTCGCGTCGAGCACCACCACGTCATCGCCCTCGCTGAAGCAGGGCCAGTAGCCGTAGATCACGGCCGGCTCCAAGATGGCCTCGGTCTGGACTCGGTTCATCCAGGTCCGCAGGCGCGGACGGCCCTCGGCTTCGACCAGTTCCTCGTATGTCGAGCCATTCCGCCGCGAGGACTTGAGTCCCCATTGCCCCATGAAGGTCGCCCGTTCGTCGAGGTATGACGCAAAGTCCGCCAACGGCACACCTTTGACAATCCGGTCACCCCAAAACGGTGGGGTTGGCACCGGATTGGTCATCGACACGTCAGAGCGGTCAGGCACGACAACCGGCTCGGTACCGGCCCGGCTGGCTACCCGGCCCTTGACGCGTCGGTCGCGCAAGAGGGGCAGCTCAGCGCCCGGGTCTCCCCTCTTGACGGCCATCACGGCGTCCATCAGGCGTAAACCCTCGAAGGCGTCACGCGCATAACGGACCTGCCCGTCGAACAGCTGGGCCAGGTCCTGCTCGACATACGCCCTGGTCAGCGCGGCACCGCCCAGCATCACTGGCCACCGCCCCGCCATGCCGCGGGAGTTGAGCTCCTCGAGGTTCTCCTTCATCACTACTGTGCTCTTGACGAGCAGGCCCGACATGCCGATCACATCGGCATCGTGCTCGTCGGCCGCGCCGAGAATCGCGCTCACCGGCTGCTTGATGCCGAGGTTCACCACCGTGTAGCCGTTGTTCGACAAGATGATGTCGACAAGGTTCTTGCCGATGTCGTGCACGTCACCCTTGACCGTCGCGAGCACGATGGTGCCCTTTTCGCGGTCGTCGGTCTTCTGCATATGTGGTTCGAGATAGGCCACCGCGGTCTTCATCACCTCGGCCGACTGCAGCACGAAGGGCAGCTGCATCTCGCCCGACCCGAACAGGTCCCCCACGACCTTCATTCCACTGAGCAGGTCGTCGTTGACGATGTCGAGGGCAAAGCGGTCGACGAGTGCCGCGCGCAGATCGGCCTCCAGACCTTGCTTGTCACCGTCAATGATCCGCCGCTGCAAACGCTCAGGCAGGGGCAACGCGGCCAGCTCGGCGGCACGGGTCTCCCTGGTGTCGGTCGTGGTGACACCGGCGAAGATCTCGAGGAGCTTTTGCAGCGGGTCGTAGGCCTCGCTTCGCCGGTCATAGATCAAGTCGAGCGCTACCTGTCGCTGCTCGTCGGGGATCCGCGAGAGCGGCCAAATCTTGGCGGTATGGACGATGGCCGAGTCGAGCCCTGCCCTGACGCACTCGTGCAGGAAGACAGAGTTCAGCACCACCCGGGCAGCCGGGTTGAGACCGAACGAGATGTTGGAGACGCCCAAGGTGGTCTGCACGTCGGGAAAACGGCGCTTGACTTCGCGGATCGCGGAAATCGTCTCGAGCCCGTCGCGCCGGGTCTCCTCTTGCCCGGTGGCAAGAGGGAACGTCAGGCAGTCGACGATGATGTCGCTCGTTTGCATTCCCCACGTCTGGGTCAGGTCGTCGATGAGGCGTGTCGCCACCGCGACCTTCCACTCCGCGGTGCGGACCTGGCCCTGCTCGTCGATGGTGAGGGCCACCACCGCGGCACCGTGCTCCTTGACGATCGGCATGATCCGGGCAAACCGCGAGCCGGGCCCGTTGCCGTCCTCATAGTTGACCGAGTTGACGACGCAGCGCCCGGCCAGTGCTTCGAGACCCGCTGCCACGACCTCGGGCTCGGTCGAGTCGAGCAGAATCGGAAGCGTGGACGAGGTGGCTAGGCGGGAGGCGGCAGTGCGCATGTCTGCCACGCCGTCGCGACCGACGTAGTCGACGCACAGATCGAGCAGGTGCGCCCCGTCCCTTATCTGAGCACGCGCGATCTCGACGCACTCGTCCCACTTGTCGGCGAGCATGGCATCGCGAAACGCCCTGCTGCCGTTGGCGTTCGTGCGTTCACCGATCGAGAGGTATGACGTGTCCTGCCGAAACGGCACATGCGAATAGAGGGAAGAAGCGCCGGCCTCGTGCCGCGGTTCGCGGGGAGCAAGCTCGCGTCCCTTCACCCGGTTCACCACTGAGGCGATGTGCTCGGTCGTGGTGCCGCAGCACCCACCCACCAAGGCGAGCCCGAACTCGCGGGTGAACGTGTCATGAGCATCGGCGAGGTCGCTGGGCGTGAGGGGATAGTACGCGCCGTCGGAGGTCAGCTGAGGCAGCCCCGCGTTCGGCATACACGCGATGGCCAGGAGTGAGTTACGGGACAGGTAGCGCAGGTGCTCGCTCATCTCCGCCGGACCAGTCGCGCAGTTGAGGCCGATCAGGTCGACACCGAGTGGTTCCAGTGCCGTGAGCGCAGCGCCGATCTCGGAACCGAGCAGCATCGTGCCGGTCGTCTCTACCGTCACGTTGACGATCAGCGGCACCTCCGCTGCGGCGTTGTCCGGTCCGAGGACGGCCAGAGCGCGTCGGGCGCCGATGACGGCCGCCTTGGCCTGCAGCAGGTCTTGGGCTGTCTCGACGAGCACGGCGTCGACTCCGGCGTCGAGCATGCCGCGAACCTGCTCCTGGTAGGCGTCCCGCAAGGTCGCGAAGGCAACATGGCCGAGAGTGGGCAACTTGGTACC
>JACCSH010000322.1 GCA_013813125.1 Nocardioidaceae bacterium
TGGACTTCTACCACACCGGCTTCACCCACCCGGATCGCAACGCTGAGATGGTCAAGCGCGCCCCGCAGCGGTTGATCGGGTTAGGAGCGGTCGATCCCCGGACGCCCGGAGCCGTGGAGGAGATCGAGCGGCAGGTCAAAGATCTCGGCATGCGGGGCTTCAAGTGGTACACCGCTGAGTGGCGGGGCGAGTCGCGAGGCTGGTCGGCCAACGACCCCGAGGTCTTCCCGCTGTACGAGAAGTGCATCGAACTCGGCATCACCAACATGCACTTCCACAAGGGACCGGCAGTAGAGCCGCTGGCCCTTGAGAAGTTCGACGTCCGCGACATCGACGAGCCGTCGACGCTCTACCCCGAGCTCAACTTCATCGTTGACCACTGTGGCTTGCCGCGACTCGAGGACTTCTGCTGGATGTCGGCGCGTAGCCCGAACATCTACGGCTCACTGGCGGTCGCCAACATGTTCCTCGGCAACCGCCCGCGGGAGTTCGCGAAGATTATGGCCAACCTGCTCTTCTGGCTCGGCCCGGATCGGATCATCTGGGGGACCGACTTCCCCATCTGGTATCCCCACTGGCTCCTGGACCGCTTCATGGCGTTTGAGCTGCCGGAGGACATCAAGGAGGAGTACGGCGTCGATCTGACGCAGGAGACGAAGCAGAAGATCGTCGGCGAGAACATCGCCCGGCTCTACGACATCGACATCGAGGCCAAGCTGGCCGAGATCGAGAACGACGAGTTCGCTCAGGCGAAGCGCGAGCGTCGGAAGTCCGGCACGCCATCTGCGTCGGCCGCCCGCCCCACCGATGCGGCGTCTGCGCCAGCCGAGGAAACCGGCGTCACGGGGGGCGTCTCGGCGTGACCGTCCCGGCGACACCCGCCGTCGACGCAAGCGACACGCCACCGGTCGACGTCGAGGCGGTCCGGCGAGCCGCCGGGGGTGTGCTCGACCCGGAGATTCGCCGCAGCCTCGCCGACATGGATCTCCTTGATCAGGTGGAGGTCGATGCCGACGGGGCGGCCGTCATCCGGTATCACCTCACGTCACCACTGTGCCCGTCCCGCTTCGCCATCGACATCGGCCGGGAAGTCCGCCGCCAGGTCCTCGCGGTGCCCGGCGTCAAGACGGCAACGGTGCACATCAGTGACCACTTCTTGGGAGACGAGCTCGAGCGTGAGGTCAACGGCGACCTCCTGCCGGAGTCGAACCGGTGAGCATCGAATCTGCTCGCAATTTCCCCGACTCTTCTGAGCGCAGGCAGCGCGTCTCCGCGGCACTGCGCGATCGCCGTGAAGCAGCCTTGTTGGAACTGCCGTCTGTGCGCCGGATGGCCGAACTGTTGGCCGAGAGATGCCGCGAAGCCTCCTGGGTGCGCACGGCAGTCGCCACGCTTGACCGTTTCGCCGCACTGACTGGTGTGAACGACCTCGAGGGCCTGCTCGACGAGGGTCGGCGAGACCTCACGGTGGCGAAGACCTCGTTGAACCACCTTGCTGCGGCGCTGGACGGGCGAGCGCCGGAGCAAGTAGCTGCCCTGGCCTTCGGAGCCAAGGTGTGGTGGCGCGCGAACGGCGTACCGGTGCCTTGGCGGCCCTTGACTGAGCAGCCTCACCGAGCGGCACCTACCCGGTTGCGCGCGCCATCCGGTCTGCCGACTCTCGCGCTCATCGGCAGTGGCTTGACCGCCAACGAGCTCACCACGGTGCGTGTGGGTGATCTGGGCTCCCTCGACGAGCGAGCGCGGGTTGTGGCCGACCTCTTGGCCGAGCCGCTGGCGGTGCAGTACCGCGACGCACGCGACGGGCGCGAATGGGTCTCCTTTCTCACACCGGCCGTGCGCGAGGCCGCCTTGGCACGGATCGCACACCTTGGGGGACTGGGCCTCGTCGACCCCGCCACACCACTCGTGAACACCGACGACGTCGCGACCGCCGAAGCACGCGATGCCGCCCTGATCGGTGCAGGCAACGATCTCAACGTCACCTTGTGCCGAGCAACCGGCGACTTCTTCCGTGTCTGGGGGATGCCGGGAGCACGTTTCGAGGAACGCCAGCGCGCTGCCGGTGCGAGCGGATCGGTCCTGGGCGCGCATACGACCGCCGTTGCCGGTACGACCACACCTTCCGAGAGGAGACTGCAATGAAGGCCGCCCGTCTGCACGAGCATTCGAAGCCCCTGGTGATCGAGGAGATCCCCGACCCGGAGGTGACGGGGCCGTTCGACGTCATCGTGAGGACGGGGGCGGCCGGGCTGTGCCGCACCGACATACACATTCAGGACGGTTGGTTTGACCCGGCACAAAAGGCGGCGGGCATATCGCTGCCCTACACGCCGGGCCACGAGAACGCGGGCTGGGTGGAGAGCGTCGGCGACGGCGTGACGCACGTCCAGCCGGGGGACACGGTCATTCTGCACCCCGTCACGACATGCGGACTGTGCTACGCGTGCCGCGCTGGGAACGACATGCACTGCGACAACGGGCTCTTCACCGGGATCTTCGCCGACGGTGGCTTCGCGCAAAAGATCAAGACGGGGGCACGCACCGTCGTCAAGCTCGACCCGTCACTTCATCCGACCAGCGTGGCCGCACTCGCCGATGCCGGGCTGACGGCCTATCACGCGGTGAAGAAGTCCGTGCCGTTGCTCCATCCCGGCACCAAGGTCGCGGTCCTCGGCGCCGGAGGTCTCGGACACATCGGCATCCAGTGCCTGGCTGCGATGACGCCCGCTGAGATCATCGTCGTCGACATCAACGACGACGCGCTGGAGCTTGCCCGGGTCGTGGGCGCGGACCACGCGATAAGGGCTGATGAGACCAAAATCCAGGCAGTGCGCGATCTCACCGATGGGCGAGGCGCCGACGTCGTCATCGACTTCGTCGGCGAACGGGGAGTGGAGGAATGGGGACCGCAGCTGGTCCGAAAAGGGGGCTCGTACTTCGTGGTCGGCTACGGGGGAACGTTGCAGGTGCCCTTCCAGCACGTCATCCTCG
>JACCSH010000318.1 GCA_013813125.1 Nocardioidaceae bacterium
TTGAGTGAGCCCTCGGTGCGGTAGACCTGCGCGTTGAGATCCATGGTGGCCTGCAGCTCGCCCCTGATGGTGGCCACCCGCTCAGTGCCCGCACCATCGCGCATCGACTCGATGAGAGATATGACGAACGCCGCCGGGTGGCCGGGCAGGTCGAGCTGCGGCGCCGACTGGGCATACACCGCGGCGTTGACGCCGGCCCGCTTGCCGAAGACGTTGATGTCGAGCAGTGAGTTGGTGCCGAGCCGGTTGGCGCCATGCACTGACACGCAGGCCACCTCGCCGGCGGCATACAGACCCGGCACGATGCTTTCGTTGTCGGAGAGTGCCTCGCCGGCGATGTTGGTGGGCACCCCACCCATCGCGTAGTGCGCGGTGGGGAAGACGGGAATCGGCTCGTCATAGGGTTCGACCCCCAGATAGGTGCGGGCGAACTCGGTGATGTCGGGCAGCTTCGCGTCGATCTGCTCTCTGGGCAGGTGGGTTAGGTCGAGCATCACGTAGGCACCGTCTGGTCCACTGCCACGGCCTTCGCGCACCTCGTTGGCCATGGCTCGCGCCACCATGTCGCGAGGCGCCAGGTCCTTGATGGTGGGGGCGTAGCGCTCCATGAAGCGCTCACCATCCTTGTTGCGCAAGATGCCACCCTCACCACGGGCGGCCTCTGACAAAAGCACTCCCAGCCCCGCCATCCCGGTCGGGTGGAACTGGAAGAACTCCATGTCCTCCAGCGGCAGGCCTTTGCGCCATACGATGCCCATGCCGTCTCCGGTGAGCGTGTGAGCGTTTGACGTCGTGCGGAAGACCTTGCCGAAGCCGCCGGTCGCGAGCACGACGGCTTTGCCGGCCAAGACGTGGATGGCGCCGGTGGCGAGCTCGTAGGCCACCACTCCGGAAGCCCGGCCCGCGGTCATCAGCAGGTCGAGCACATAGAACTCGTTGAAGAAGTCGACGTCTTGCTTGACGCACTGTTGATAGAGCGTCTGCAGGATCATGTGACCGGTGCGGTCGGCGGCGAAACATGAGCGGCGCACGGGCGCCTCGCCGTGTTGACGGGTGTGCCCACCGAACCGGCGCTGGTCGATGCGACCCTCGGGGGTTCGGTTGAAGGGCAACCCCATCTTCTCCAGGTCGAGGACGGCGTCGATCGCTTCTTTGCACATCACCTCGGCGGCATCTTGGTCGACGAGGTAGTCGCCACCCTTGACGGTGTCGAAGGTGTGCCATTCCCAGTTGTCGTCCTCGACGTTGGCGAGTGCCGCGCACATGCCGCCCTGAGCTGCGCCGGTGTGCGACCGGGTCGGGAAGAGCTTGGTGAGTACGGCGGTCCGCGCCCTGCTGGACGACTCGAGAGCAGCTCTCATGCCAGCGCCACCGGCGCCGACGATCAAGACGTCATACGAGTGGAACTGGATGTCCATGAGCGGCGCCTTACTGGCAGACGCTGAGCGTCGAGTTGGGGTCGATGCACGGGTCGAAGGTGAAAATCACCAGCGTGCCCAGCACGATAACGATGGTTGAGGCGAGATAGAGCAGCGACTTTAGCCAGAAGCGGGTGCCGTCGCGCTGTGCGTAGTCGTTGATGATCGTGCGCAGACCGTTGGTGCCGTGAAGCTGCGCGAGCCACAGCATGATCAGGTCCCACGTCTGCCAGAACGGGCTTGACCACTTGCCGGCCACGAAGGCGAAGTCGACGTCGTGGATACCGTCGCCCAACATCAGGTTGACGAAGAGGTGGGCGATGATGAGCACCACCAGCAGCACGCCCGACAGGCGCATGAAGATCCACGAGTAGAGCTCGAAGTTGCTCTTGCTGGCGCGGTTGCGGGGCGCCTGGATCACCGGGGAGGAGGTGCTCATATCAGTGTCCAAACACGATGGAGAGGTGGCGGATGGCGAACGGGATGAAGAACAGCAAG
This sequence comes from Nocardioidaceae bacterium, assembly GCA_013813125.1. Lineage (GTDB taxonomy): Bacteria > Actinomycetota > Actinomycetes > Propionibacteriales > Nocardioidaceae > JACCZJ01. The sequence continues at coordinate 1,917 of JACCSH010000318.1, forward strand.
AAGACGCCGATGACGCCGTAGGAGAGCTGTTTCTGGTAGCGCGGTCCCTGTGACCAGAAGTCGATGAGCACGACCCGCAAGCCGTTGAAGGCGTGGTAGAGAACGGCGGCGACGAGGCCCGCCTCGAGAAGGCCGACGACCGGGTTCTTGTAGGTGCTCATGATGTCGTTGTAC
>JACCSH010000111.1 GCA_013813125.1 Nocardioidaceae bacterium
CTTCCATGGAGAGCCAAACAGCTTCTGACCTGTATGTTTTGGTGGAGCTGAGGGGACTCGAACCCCTGACCCCCTCCATGCCATGGAGGTGCGCTACCAGCTGCGCCACAGCCCCGCGGATGCGGAGAGCTTTCGGAAGTCAGCAACCCCTGAAAGCCTGAGCAGTGTAGCCAACCGCTCGGATCATCGTGAAATCGACGGGTTCTGGCTGTTACAAGGTGCTCCCCTACATGACGTCGTCAGCAAGCTCGAGTGGCGGGGGCAGGGTTTGGGCGTTGTAGTCGACGATCTGCCACCCACGTCCGGCCCGGTCGTCGAGCACAGCCCAGGCGCAGTTCGACATACCGGCCAGCAACTCGCTGTGTGAAGCGGGCAGGTCGAAGAACGAGAGCGTTCCCATGCGGAGCGCAGCGCCGTGACCCACGAGGATCCCGGTCTGACCGTCGTCGAGAGCCGCCGCGGCGTCACGCAGCACGCGCAGCATTCGGTCAGCGACCTCGGCCTTCGACTCGGCGCCCGGGACCGCCTCGGGCTCCCCCGCCATGAAGCGTCGGAAGAGCTCTGGCATGGCCTCACGGAACTCCTCGAAAGTCAGTCCCTGGCGTGCTCCCACGTCCACCTCACGCAGGCGCTTGTCGAGCACCAGATCCTGGCCGGTAATGGCGATCAGTTCCGCAGCTGTCTCGCGCGCGCGGGCGAGATCACTCGACCAGACGAAGTTCGGTTCGTACGACGCCAGGAACTCAGCTGCCCGGCGCGCCTGGGCCACCCCTACCTCGTCCAGTGAGATGTCGGCGTGGCCTTGAGCCCGCCCAATCCGGTTCCACTCAGTGCGGCCGTGGCGCCACAGCACCAACCGACGCTGGGTCTCGAACAGCCCCGGTCTTTCCAGCGGCCGTTCAGGCACTCGGGTTGCCGACTGGGGCCGGCTCCGTTGCCGCTGTCGTCGACTCATCGGTCGCTGTCGCCTCGTCCCCGCGCCCGCTCGTCACAGACTCGGGCATGGCTATCGTCGGACAGTCGCGCCACATCCGCTCCAACGAATAGAAGAGACGCTCCTCCTCGTGCTGAACGTGGACCACGATGTCGCCATAGTCGATGAGCACCCAACGACCGTCGCGCTCCCCCTCGCGCCGTACCGGCTTCGCACCTGCCTCGCGTAGCTTGTCCTCGATCTCATCGACGATCGCCTTGACCTGGCGATCGTTCGGCGCCGAGCACAGCACGAAAGCGTCGGTGATGATCAGCTGCTCGGAAACGTCGAAAGCGATGATGTGGTCGGCGAGCTTGTCCGAAGCAGCCTCGGCTGCGACGGTGACAAGCTTCACCGCTCGGTCCGTTGCGGTCATGCAGGTTCACTTTCTCCTGGCGAGATGGGATGCAGCTCTCGAGGCGGGAGAGACAGCGGTTCTTGTTGCCCCGACAACGTGGACAGATAGAGGCCACGCTTGGCGATGTACTGCACGATGCCATCCGGCACGAGATACCACACCGGCTCACCACTGCTGGCCCGCTGACGACACTCAGTCGACGAGATCGCAAGGGCGGGCACCTCCACGATCGTCACCCGATCTGCGGGCAGGCCCTCAAGAGTGGAGTCGTCGATCGTCGTACCCGGACGCGTGCAGCCGACGAAATGCGCCAGCTCGAAGATCGAGCTTGCGTCCTGCCAGGTCAGAATCTGCGCCAGCGCATCCGCACCGGTGATGAAGAACAAGTCAGCGTCAGGACGGATCTTGCGCAGGTCGCGCAATGTGTCGATGGTGTACGTCGGACCGCCGCGGTCGATGTCGACTCTCGAAACGGAGAAGCGCGGGTTCGATGCCGTGGCGATCACCGTCATGAGGTATCGGTCTTCAGCCGGCGACACGTCCCGGCTCGACTTCTGCCACGGAGTGCCGGTGGGTACGAAAATCACCTCGTCGAGGTCGTACCAGGCTTGGACCTCCGACGCGGCCACCAGGTGGCCGTGATGGATGGGGTCAAAGGTCCCGCCCATGATGCCGACTCGTTGAGACCTTTGGTCCATCAGCTGGATGGTTCCATCAGCTGTGTGGTCGGCCTTTACCGAACATCAGCAGCCCAAGCAGCAGCGCCAGCAAAATGACGAACGTCAAGACTCCGAAGACGATGGGGTCGGCTGGCAGGTCGCGCAGCTCTTCTTCGGCTG
>JACCSH010000112.1 GCA_013813125.1 Nocardioidaceae bacterium
GCCGAGCTCAAGGCAGCGAAGAAGGCGGGCAAGGAGCAGCAGAAGCTGGCGGGGAAGAACATCGCTCTCATCTTCGAGAAGACGTCCACCCGCACTCGTTGCGCGTTCGAGGTGGCCGCCTACGACCAAGGCGCACACGTCACGTACCTGGAGCCCACCGGCTCACAGATCGGGCACAAGGAGTCCATGAAGGACACGGCCAGGGTCCTTGGCCGCTACTACGACGGCATTCAGTACCGAGGCGCTTCTCAGGATCTCGTCGAGACGCTCGGGCAGTACGCGGGCGTACCGGTGTGGAACGGGCTGACCGACGATTGGCACCCCACCCAGATGCTCGCGGACATGCTCACAATGCGCGAAGCGAGCACCAAACCCGACGAACAGATCGCCTTTGCCTATTGCGGCGACGCCCGCAACAACGTCGGCAACTCGCTCCTCGTCGCCGGCGCGATGATGGGGATGGATGTCCGCATTGTCGCGCCGAGCGAGCTGTGGAACGAGAAGACCGTCATCGACCAGGCGCAGGAAATCGCAGCTGACACCGGTGCGCGCATCACCTGCACCGAGAACGTGCGCGAGGGGGTGGCGGGAGTCGATTTCCTCCATACCGACGTGTGGGTCTCCATGGGCGAGGCCAAGGAGGTATGGGACCAGCGCATCGAGATGCTTCGCAACTATCAGGTGAACATGGAGATGGTCCGCGCGACCGGGAACCCCGACGTCAGGTTCATGCACTGCCTACCCGCCTTCCACGACACGTTGACCACTGTTGGCGCCGAGATCCACGCCAAGACCGGAATGGAGTCCCTCGAGGTGACCGACGAGGTGTTCGAGTCCGAACACTCCATCGTGTTCGACCAAGCTGAGAACCGGATGCACACCATCAAGGCTGTCCTCGTCGCGACTCTGGAGGCCTGACGTGCGTATCGTCGCTGCACTGGGTGGCAACGCACTGCTCGAACGCGGGCAGAAGCCGGATGCCGCCATACAGGCGCAGAACGCCGCACGCGCGGTCGCTGCACTGGCTCCGTTGGCCGGCGACCACGAGCTGGTGTTGACACATGGCAACGGGCCACAGGTTGGCGTGCTCGCGCTGCAGAGCGCATCCGACCCGAACTTGACGACGCCGTACCCGTTCGACGTCCTGGGAGCCCAGACCCAGGGGATGATCGGCTACTGGCTGCTGCAGGCCCTGCAGAACAGCCTCCCCGGCCGGCAGGTCAGCGCCATCATCAACCAGACGCTGGTGTCGGCGGCCGATCCAGCGTTCGACAACCCGACGAAGTTCATCGGAGAGGTGTACGACGAGGAGCGTGCAAAGCAGCTCGCAGCTGAGCGGGGATGGACGGTTAAGCGAGACGGCACCAAGTGGCGCCGCGTCGTGGGATCGCCACGGCCTGAGCGGGTTGTCGAGACGCGCCTGATCCGACTGCTCCTCAACAGTGGCGCCGTCGTGGTGTGCGCAGGCGGCGGTGGAGTGCCCGTCATCCGCAACGAGGAGGGGCACCTCGAGGGGGTCGAGGCAGTGGTCGACAAGGACCTCACCGCCTCGGTGCTCGCCCAAGCCTTGGACGCGGATGCGCTGCTCATCCTCACCGACGTTCCTCATGTGCTCCGGCGTTTCGGCACCCCTGAGGAGCAGCCGATCCTCCGTGCCACCCCGGCAGCGATTCGTCGAGAGGATCTGCCCGCAGGGTCGATGGGTCCGAAGGTCGAGGCTGCGTGTCGATTCGCCGAGCTGACGGGCGACATGGCCGCGATCGGCCGCCTAGACGACGCCGAGGACATCCTCGCCGGAAGGGCCGGGACGATCATCACCCCTGGCGGCGACTACGGCGGACCGGCCGACCTGCGACCAAACTTCCCGCGCTGAGTCTCGAGTTTCCGCATGACCGCAGGTGGGCCTCGGTACGATGTGGGCCGTAAACAGGTGTGAGGCCCCTCAAAGTATGAGTTTGAGGGGCCTCACGTTCGGTCGGAGCTAGGTGACGTCTCCGTCCTCCCGGTCGGCTCCGTCAGATCCCGCAAGCTGCATCACCAGCCGGCGCGGTGGGTTCCCCCACCGATTGGATCCTCGGTTGCCTTCCGATCCCGCTCTTCCTTGCGGAAGTGCGTGACAGATTTCTACACCCGTTATCCGGGCTCACACAACCCTCTCCGGTAAAAAACTTCCCGCTATTTTCTAGCGCGCGAAGTTACCCACAGAATGCGGCTCTTCGTCCACCGACCGACTCGGTTTGTCCACCGTTTCCTGGTCGAGCCTGTGGGTATCCGACGTTGGAACTCGTGCCGTACACGATCGGCAAGCGGCACGCCCCACCTGATTCTGGCTCTGGTTGCGACGAAGCCCACCTGCCGGTCTCGCCGAACGCCTCGCATCGACGAAGATGCATGCGCCACACCTGATTGATGTCGCCGCGAGTGACAAGAAACTGTCCGAGGTGAAAGGGCACCGGGCAGAGGTAGAACTCTTCGCGA
>JACCSH010000016.1 GCA_013813125.1 Nocardioidaceae bacterium
ACGAGAGCGAGCCATACCAGCGAGAAGCCCGCCCATCGCACGGCGGACATCGGCTCGTCGTACACCACGACTCCGATGAGGAACTGCAGGGTCGGGCCGATGTACTGCAGCAAGCCGAGCGTGCTCAAAGCGATCCGGTTGGCCGCGCCGGCAAAGCACAGGAGCGGGATGGTGGTGACCAAGCCGGTCGTCGCCAGCAGCGCCAGCTGGTCAGCCCCGTGCGACCAGGCTTGGGCTTGTCCGGCGTACGAGAGCCAGACCACATACGCAAGGGCGATCGGCGCGAGGACGAAGCCCTCGTAGGTGAGGCCCTCGACCGGCCCCGTCCCTGCCGTCTTCTTGAGCAGGCCGTAGAAGGCAAAGCTGAATGCCAGAACCAAGGCGATCCACGGTAGGCGGCCGAGCTCCAGAGTGAGTACCACTACCGCGAGGGTCCCGATGGCCAACGCTATCCACTGCCATCGGCGCAGATGCTCACCGAGCACGGTGACGCCGAGCAGCACGGTCACGAGGGGGTTGATGTAGTAGCCAAGAGACGTCTCGACTACATGGCCGGTGTTGACGCCCCAGATATAGGTGCCCCAGTTGAAGCCGATGACGATGCCGGCGCCCATCATCGAGTAACGGATGCGAGGCCTGGCCCAGATCGCCCGGAGGGTGGCACCTCGACGCAGCACCAGCAGCACCCCGAGCATGAGCACCAAGGACCAGAGCACTCGGTGTGCCAGGATCTCGACCGCACCGGCCGGCTGCAGCAGCGGCCAATAGAGCGGGAAGAGGCCCCACATCACATAGGCGGCTGCACCTAGCAACAAGCCTCGACGGTTCTCCGACACTGTCCCGATGTTAGCCGAGAGTCATGACCGTAGATACCGGTGAGGCATGACATCAGCTTCGGACGGCTGGCATCGAGCAAGCCACGGACTGGTCCTAGCACCCGTCGCAGGCTGCAAGTTTGGAGATTAAGCGGGTCGGCGCCTACCGTGCTGAGGAGAAATCGGCCCTTTGGGGCGAACTGCCGGCCGTAGGCCGAGCATCGAGAGATAGGTGTCTGCCAGATGGCGTCAATGCGTTTCCTGCTCGTCGGGGTCACTTCGGCCAGCCTGCTCGCTCTGCCAACAACCGCCACCGCCACGACACCGGCGGGCATCGCCTCGTCACAGCCGTCGACCAGCGCCGCGACAACGTCGAGCCGTTTCAACACCGACGTGCGGTTCCTGAACTTCGATCACATCCGTTCATTTGCCGAAACGGTGAGGATCAAGGGGCAGGTCGTGGCCACCGTCAACAAGGACACCGGCGCTGTCGCCGGGGTGCGGGTGAGCCTTCACCGCAAGCTGAGCGGGAGTTCGCGCTGGGTGCGGCTTGACGCCACTTCGACCAACCAGCGCCGCTACCCGTCTTTCACCTTCCGGACGAGGGCTCGCGCCAACGCTTCGTACCGCGTGGTGTTCGCAGGCAACGCTCGCTTACAGCCGTCTCGAAGCGTCACAGGTGTCAGAGTGCATCGACGCTTCAACGCACAGCTCGAGGATGGTAGCGGCCGCTTCCACGGCCGGGTCGTGCCTCGCTACTCCCATCGCGTCGTCTACCTCGCGAAGCGGCGATGTGCGGAATGTTCGTGGAGAACTGTGGCGCACACAAGAACAGGGGACCGCGGACGGTACAGCTTCAAGGTCGGGGCTCCCCGCAGTGGCCGCTACTACTGGCGTCTTCGGACCCCTCGCAGTGTGCGGTACATCCGCTCGTACAGCGGGGTCTTCACGACTGAGCGCCGCTGATCGTCCACGTGTCGCTGCCCGCCAGCAGTTGCGCCAGGTCGCCGTCGCCGAAGTTGTGTTTGGCGGTGGCGATCTGCGCCCGGACCTCGTCGTCGTAGGTTCGCCGAGAGACCTGGCGGAAGATCCCGATCGGCACGTGAGCCATCGTGCCATCGTCAAGCCGAGAGATCTCGAACGCCTGTGTCGGGTTATCGGCGTGCGCGTCGTGAATGAACTCACGGTCGCCGAAGCGCACCGGCTGGCTGTGCTCGAGCCGCACCAGCCGAGCCTCAGCTTCCTCCTTGTCCTTGAGTACGTCGAACGCCCCGTCATTGAAGATCGGGCAGTTCTGGTAGATCTCCACCAGGCTGGTGCCGCGGTGCGATGCCGCGGCCTTGAGCACCTCGGTGAGGTGGACCCGGTCAGAGTCGAGGGTGCGAGCCACGAACGTCGCTTCGGCGCCGAGCGCCAACGAGATCGGGTTGAAGGGCCGGTCGATCGAGCCCATCGGAGTCGACTTGGTGACCTTCCCCGGCTCTGAAGTGGGGGAGTACTGCCCCTTGGTCAGCCCGTAGATGCGGTTGTTGAAGAGCAGGATCGTCATATTGACGTTGCGCCGCATGGCGTGGATGAGGTGGTTGCCGCCGATCGAGAGGGCGTCACCGTCACCCGTCACCACCCAGACCGACAGGTCCGACCGGGCGGTGGCGAGCCCGGTAGCGATGGCCGGTGCCCTGCCGTGGATCGAGTGCATGCCGAATGTGTCGAGGTAGTAGGGAAAGCGCGACGAGCAGCCGATGCCGGAGATGAACACGATGTTCTCGCGGCGCAAACCAAGGGATGGCAGGAAGGCCTGAACGGCGGCCAAGATGATGTAGTCGCCGCAGCCAGGACACCACCGCACCTCCTGGTCAGAGGCGAAGTCCTTTCGGTTCGCAGGAACGTCGGAGACGGGTACGTCGCGTAACCCCGGTGACTGGGGCAAAGGCAGGTCGATGGTCATCGGTGGAGTCCCTCAAGGGTGGTGGTGAAGACGTCTTCAAGCTCGGCGGCGGTGAACGGCAGGCCACGCACCTGGTTGTAAGCCAGCACGTCGACGAGATACTTGGCTCGCAGTAGCATCGCCAGCTGCCCGAGGTTCATCTCGGGTACGACGACACGCTCGTAGCGCTGCAACACTTCGCCGAGGTTGCTCGGGAACGGGTTGAGGTGACGAAGGTGAGCCTGCGCCACATGCAAGCCCTGGTTGCGCAGCCGGCGGCAGGCGGCTCCTATCGGGCCATACGTTGATCCCCAACCCAGCACCAGGAGCCGCGCCCTGCCTGAGGGGTCCTCCACCTCGAGCGGCCCGATGGTCTCGGCGATGCGGTCGACTTTGGCCTGGCGGGTACGCACCATCAGATCGTGGTTGGTCGGGTCGTAGGAGATGTTGCCGTGGCCGTCAGCCTTCTCGAGACCCCCGATGCGGTGCTCGAGTCCAGCTGTGCCAGGGATGGCCCAGGGGCGGGCCAGGGTCTGTGGGTTGCGCTGATACGGCCAGAACTCGTGATCGCCGACCTCGGTCTCGTGGTTAGGCTCGGTGGCGAAGTCGGGGTCGATGCGAGCAAGCCCGTCAACGTCGGGTAGCTGCCACGGCTCCGACCCGTTCGCCAGGTAGCCGTCGGAGAGCAGCATCACGGGCGTGCGATAGATGATCGCGATGCGTGCCGCCTCGAGCGCCGCGTCGAAGCAGTCGCCGGGCGACTGAGGAGCGATGATCGGCACGGGCGCCTCTCCGTTGCGGCCGAACATTACCTGCAGCAGGTCAGACTGCTCGGTCTTGGTCGGCAACCCCGTCGAAGGGCCACCACGTTGTACGTCGACGATGATCAGCGGCAGCTCGAGAGACACAGCCAGACCGATGGTCTCGCTCTTGAGCGAGATGCCCGGCCCGGAGGTGGTCGTCACGGCGAGCGCGCCGCCGAACGCGGCGCCGAGCGCCGCACCGATGCCAGCGATCTCGTCTTCGGCCTGGAAGGTCGTGACACCGAACCGCTTGTGCTTGCTCAGCTCGTGGAGGATGTCGGATGCAGGGGTGATGGGGTAGGCGCCCAGAAAGAGCGGCAGACCCGACTGCACCGAGGAAGCCACCAGGCCATAGCTGAGGGCGAGGTTGCCGGAGATGTTGCGGTA
>JACCSH010000031.1 GCA_013813125.1 Nocardioidaceae bacterium
TGCGTTCGCGATCATCGTCATCGGGCCGGCCGTACTGGCCACCTTGCGTCGAGCCTCCCGTCGAGCGTCCTTCGGTGCCCTCCCCACCTTCTCGCCGACACGGCAGGCTGTGGCAAGTGCTGGAGGAGTGGCGACCGCGCGCTGAGGCGGGTCGACCGCGCGGATTGACATCCGCCACCTCGAGCGGGCAACTGGTCGCACAATCGTTCACGTGCACTGAAACACGCCACCCCGAGGGTGAAACGGTCACACAATCGTTCACGTGCACTAGAACACGCCACCCCGAGCGGGCAGCGGTTGCAGAATCGATCACGTGCGCTGAAACACGCCACTCCGAGCGCCAGTACTCACCTCAGAGTTGGCTCCTGCGATCAAGGTCTATCGCTCCAGCCGCCCAGGGGCGGTCCGGGTTTCACGATGGACCCGCCAATAGTGCGGCTGCGGCCGCGGAACTCGGCGATTACGCGGTTTCCGCAGGTGATGCGCACGTCGTAAATGCCATTGCGGCCGAAACGGTGACGCTCCGTGGCAGTTGCGACGAGCCGGTCGCCAGTTCGGGATGGAGCGGTGAAAACGATGTCGCACGCCTGGGCCACTGCTCGCTCGTTGTATGAGTTGCACGCGAAGGCGAAAGCCGAGTCGGCTAGTGCGAAGATCAGCCCGCCATGCGCCGTGCCGTGGCCGTTGGCCATGTCAGGTCGCACCACCATGGAGACAGTTGCGGCACCGCTCGACACACTGTCCAGGACCATGCCGAGTTCGCGTGATGCGACGTCGTCTTCCCACATCACCTCAGCACAGCGGCGGGCCAACTCATCGGGCGCTGCAGTGGTCGTGTCGTCGGTCGGAGTGATGGCTTGCGGAACCTCACGACCATCAGAACCGGTCCATCCTCCGTCGTCGTGCGTCGAGCCGGTCACAGGGGCTTCTCCAGCATCACGGTCTCATGTCCGTCAGCCTGGACGAGATACCCGAGCCGCCGATAGCCACGGAGGGAGTGAAAACGGAGGGACTCGACGTTGGGCGGGTTGGAGTTGACCTCGCAGACCATTCGACCGTGCGCGGCTGCAAGCCGCTCCATCTCGTCATACAACTCAGAAGCGATGCCCCGACGACGGAAATCCGGGCTCACCGCAATGCGGTCGAGATAGAGGAAGTCGTCGAAGCGTTCGGCATGCCAGCGGTAGTTGATGGAGCCGTACGTCGTGGCGGGCTCGAACGCAAGGGCGAATGCCGCTACTCGACCGTCAGCCTCTGCCACCAACGCGATCGTCGCCATGGCCAAGTAGGCGCAGAGTTGGTTGCGAGTCATCGGACTGAGCTGCTGCACCGCCTGCTCGTTCAGAGCAAGAACAGAGGCGAAGTCGTCGCCGTCGAGCGCCCGGATCGTCACGCAGGCACTCTCGCACGCACCCTGCTTGTGCCACAATTACTTCCGCTTCGCAGCCAGGGTGTCCCACGCACCCAGACCTCTTCCTTCTCCTCAGGAGCCCTTGGATGTCAGCAGCCGACGACTTCTTCGCCCGTCACCGCGCCATGCTCGACGATGCCGTACGGGCAATCCGCAGTCGTGGCTACTACAGCGCTTTCCCTGAGTCCCCCAGCCCGAAGGTGTACGGCGACTCCGCAGCGGCCGAGGGGCTGGCCGCCTTCGAGTCGTGGCTCGGCCGGGATTTTCCCATCAGCACCCCGGGCGCCGTCGGAGCAGTTGCCGCAGAGAAGTCACCCTTCGGCCTCGAGCTTGGCGTGCGATATCCCCGAGTGGCACCGACCGGGATATCCACGCTTATCGACGCAGCGCGAGCCGGCATGCCCAAGTGGCGCGACGCTGGGGTGGAGGCTCGCGTGGGCGTGGGGTTGGAGGTGCTGCACCGACTGCACCACCGGGTGTTCGAGGTGGCGAACTCGGTGATGCATACGTCAGGCCAGGCGTTCGTGATGGCGTTCCAGGCCGGCGGGGCACATGCCCTCGACCGGGCACTCGAGGCGATCGCCTACGCGTACGAGGAGATGTCCCGCGTGCCTCGCACGGCGGTGTGGGAGAAACCCGGCCGGGACGCTCCCCTCCGGATGGAGAAGACCTATACGGTCGTGCCGCGTGGAGTCGCACTCGTTATCGGGTGCAACACATTCCCTACCTGGAACTCATGGCCGGGGCTCTTTGCCTCCCTGGTTACTGGCAACCCTGTCCTGGTCAAGCCCCACCCCAACGCGGTGCTGCCCCTGGCCATCTCGGTCCAGGTGTGCCAGGAGGTGTTGGCCGAGTCGGGCTTCGACCCGCACCTCGTCACGCTGACGGCTGAAGACCCGGCCGACGGGCTCGCCGCCGCGCTGGCCGTGCATGAGTCGGTGAAGCTCATCGACTACACTGGCTCGAACGCTTTCGGGAACTGGCTCGAAGAAAACGCGCGCCAGGCGCAGGTCTTTGCCGAAAAAGCGGGTGTCAACTCGGTGGTCATCGACTCCACGGACTCGTTCAAGGGCATGTGCTTCAACTTGGCGTTCTCGCTGGCGCTGTACACCGGTCAGATGTGCACGGCGCCGCAGGACATCTTCATCCCGGCTGGCGGGTTCGACACCGACGAGGGAGTCAAGTCGGTTGATGACCTGGTCGCTGGCCTCGAAGCCGCCTTCGACAAGTTGCTCGGTGATGACAAGCGGGCCGTCGAGGTGCTGGGTGGAGTGGTCAACGAGGGTGTGCTGCTGCGACTGTCCGATGCCGCCGCCGGCAGGCAAGGGTCGGTAGCTATCGAATCCCGAGAGGTGAATCACCCGGCCTTCGCCGATGCTGTGGTGCGCACACCCACTGTTGTCGTTGTCGGCGTGGACGACCGCGCCGCTTACCAGCAGGAGCACTTCGGGCCGATCAGCTTCTTGGTCCAGACGGATTCGACCGAAGAGTCCATCGAACTCTTCCGCCGTACGTCGCTCGACCACGGCGCCATGACCGCCTCGATCTACTCGACCGACCCCACGGTGCTGGACTCGATGCGCTCGGCTGCGCTGGACGCCGGGGTGGCGCTGAGTGAGAACCTCACGGGTCAGGTGTTCGTGAACCAATCCGCAGCGTTCAGCGACTTCCACGGGACCGGTGCGAACCCGGCTGCCAACGCGACGTACACCGACGGGGCCTACGTGGCCAGCCGTTTCCGCTTCGTCCAGTCACGGCGCCACATCTGACTCCTGCATCCCTGCCGAGCTGTCCGCACTTGACTCCCGCGGCGCCTCCCGGCCGAGTTGTCCGCACTCCTAGGAGGTCAAGCGGTCGT
>JACCSH010000062.1 GCA_013813125.1 Nocardioidaceae bacterium
GTGGCTGACCTGACAGCGATATTCAAGGCCTATGACGTTCGAGGTCTCGTGCCCGAGCAGCTGGACGAGCCGACCGTGCGGATGATCGGGGTGGCATTTGCCACCGAGGTCGGTGCCGCACCTGGTGTCGTCGTCGGACACGATATGCGCGCCTCGTCACCTGGTCTCGCCGCGGCGTTTGCCGACGGGGTGAGGGACACCGGCGCGAACGTCACCATGATCGGGCTGGCCTCCACGGACGAGCTGTACTTCGCCTCGGGCAGGCTTGCCATGCCGGGCGCCATGATCACCGCCTCACACAATGCGGCGGCCTACAACGGCATCAAGCTGTGCCGCGCCGGCGCGGTCGCGTTGGCCGAGGACACCGGGCTACGGACGATCCGAGAACTCGTTTCCGGGCGAACCGATGCCTCGGCGCCCGCCTCTCGGCACCCCAGTGATTTCCCAGTCAGCGTCGCCGCTGCCGACCGCTCGGTGCTCCCGGCAGCCAGCGGCAGGGGGACGCTCGAGTCCGTGGACCTGCTCGCCGACTACGCCAGCTATCTCCACGAACTCGTGTCCGTCCGGGGCCGACGCCTGCACGTGGTCGTCGATGCTGGCAATGGCATGGCCGGGCGCTCAGTGCCGGCCGTGTTCGCCGGTCTCGACATCGAGCTGTCGAGGCTGTACTTCGAACTGGACGGAACGTTTCCACACCATGACGCGAACCCGCTGGACCCATCGAACCTGCTTGACCTGCGGCGGGCTGTTGTGGATCGCGACGCCGACCTCGGCTTGGCGTTCGACGGTGACGCCGACCGCTGCTTCGTCGTCGACGAGCGGGGGGAGGTCGTCTCGCCGTCGGCGCTGACCGCCTTGATCGCCATTCGGATGCTCGCGGTCGAGCCAGGAGCTCACATCATTCACAACGCGATAACGAGCCGCGCTGTCCCGGAGGCGATCACCCGCCATGGGGGCGTCCCCGTGCGTACACGCGTCGGTCACTCACTTATCAAGGCGACGATGGCTGAAATCGACGCCGTGTTCGGCGGTGAGCACAGCGGGCACTTCTACTTCCGCGACTTCTGGTATGCCGACTCGGGCATGCTGGCGGCCTTGCACCTGTTGTCCGAGGCAGCCCAGACGTGGGGTCCGGTGTCCGAGCTGGTCGCGGACCTCGACCCGTATGTCGCGTCGGGCGAGATCAACTCGACCGTCCCGGACACCCGTATGGTTATCGATAAAGTCCGCACGGAGTACGACGGCCGCAGCGACGTACAGCTCGACTGGTTGGATGGACTGACGATCTCGGGTGGTCAGTGGTGGTTCAATGTCCGCGCGTCCAAGACCGAACCGGTGCTGCGGCTCAACGTCGAGGCTGACACGTTCGAAACCATGATTGCCATCCGAGACCAGGTGCTCGCATTGATGAGGAGACCACAATGAACCTTGATCCGGTACTGCTGGAGATCTTGGTCTGTCCCGACTGCAAGGGTTCCTTGACGGTCGACCAGGACAACGATGAGCTGATCTGCAACTCGTGCGGACTCATCTATCCCGTGCGTGACAATATCCCCGTGATGCTCGTCGACGAGGCTCGCCGCCCCGAGCCAGAGGCGACCCGCCAGCCCGATGCGTGAGCAGTTCGACGACGCACGACTCGATGACAGCGAGGTACTGCAGGCCGCTGACGAGCACCTGCGCGATCTCGCCGAGGCCGGTGCCCGGGTGCGAATCGAGGCGGGTGCAGCGGCTGACACGCTCGCCGTGATGGAACGGGACTCGGAACCGCGTGCCATCGTTGCGGCCGGATCCGATGCCCGTCTGCTGCGCGCTGTGCTCGAGCCATGGTGTCCTGTCCCTTTCGTGGCGTGGCCGGGACCGAGCCTCCCCGGGTGGGCGGGGGCCCTCGACCTGGTGACGGTGCTGGCGCCGGAAGGCGGGGACGAGCAGACGGCCTCAGCCGTACGGGAGGCGGTGCGCCGGGGATGCGTCTTGATCACGGCATGTCCTTCGCATTCGGTGGTGGCCGAGCACGCTGCCGGTCGCCACAGCAAGATCTTGCCGACTCAGACGCCTGACACCCTGGCCGTCGCCGTGGTGATGCTGCAAGCCTTGCACCGGCTCGGCGTGGGGCCAGAGATTGATGCCGACGAGGTGGCGACCAGGCTCGACGAGGTGGCGATCGCCTGCTCGCCGAACACCGACATCGCCACCAACCCGGCCAAGGACCTGGCTCTCGCCTTGGCTGATGCGCTGCCGATGGTCTGGGGCGGTTCGGTGCTCGCGGCCAGGGCGGCCCGACGAGTCGCCGAGGCCATGCGACGCACGTCTGGGCGTCCTGCCTTGGCTGCCGACTCACGCCATCTCTTGCCTGTTCTGGAGGCGGCCAAGAAGCGTGACGTCTTCGCCGACCCCTTCGCCGACGCGGACAGCCCGAACGCTCCGACACGACCAGGTCTGCTCATCCTCGATGACGGCACCGAGGAACCTTCGGTGCGCGAGCAACGCGGCCGCCTCGTCGCGACGGCAGAATCCCGCGACATCCACGTCAAGACAATCTCTGCCATGGACGGCTCGGAGATGGCACGCTATGCAGCGCTGCTGAACACGGGTCGCTACGCCGCGGCTTACCTCGGTATTGGACTGGGTACGGGTGACCGTCAGACTTAGGCCGAACAGGTCAAACCCAGCCTCGCCGCAACGGCAGCACGAAGATCAGCCACGTCCGCTCGTGGTCGCAGTCACCAGGCAGGAGAAGAGGAAGCCGTGAGCACAGAAGGTTCCCCCAAGGCCATCATCGCGGCGCTGCTCGCCAACCTCGGAATCGCCGTGACCAAGCTGGTGGCGTGGGTCATCACCGGTTCATCGTCGATGTTGGCAGAGTCCATCCACTCCCTCGCCGACTCGGGTAACCAGGTGCTGCTGTTGGTCGGCGGCAAACGATCGCAGCGTGCCGCCACGGAGAACCACCCGTTCGGCTTCGGGCGCGAGCGCTACATCTACGCGTTCATCGTCTCCATCGTCTTGTTCACCGTCGGCGGGCTCTTCGCGCTGTACGAGGCCTACCACAAGTACCACGAACTCGAGCTTCACGGCGCTGAGTCAAGTGAGCTGCTCGACGGCATGGGTTGGGTGGCGATCGTGGTGTTGCTAGTCGCGATCGTCTTGGAGTCGCTGTCCTTTCGGACCGCGATCGTCGAGTCCAACAAGGTCCGTGGCCAGGTGAGCTGGAAATCGTTCATCCGCAACGCCAAAGCTCCTGAACTACCTGTGGTGCTCCTCGAGGACTTTGCTGCCCTCCTCGGTCTGGTCTTTGCGCTGTTCGGCGTCAGCACCGCCCTGATCACCAACAACGGCTACTGGGATGTTGTGGGCACCGTGGCCATCGGCCTGCTGCTCGTGTCGGTGGCGGTCGTCTTGGCTGTGGAGACCAAGAGCCTGTTGTTGGGTGAGTCCGCGCATGAGGATCACCGTCAGCTGATCGAGGAGAACCTGGTCGCCACCGAAGGCGGCGTGGCCGAGGTGCTCAACCTGCGCACCTTGCACGTTGGTCCAGACGAGATCCTGGTCGCAGCAAAGATCGCGGTTGCCCACACCGAGAGCGCTCACGACGTCGCCGAGACCATCAACGCTGCGGAGGTGCGGATTCGGTCGGCAGTTCCAGAGGCGAAGTACATCTTCATAGAACCCGACATCAAGCGACCGGCGGCGGACTTCAGCGCGGAAACACCCAGCCACTAGCCTGAAGAGATGGATTTCAACGTCGCTGACCTGTCGCTGGCCGATTTCGGCCGAACCGAGATAACCCTGGCCGAGCATGAGATGCCGGGTCTGATGGCGATGCGCGAGCGTTTCGGGAAGAGCCAGCCGTTGGCGGGAGCCCGGATAGCGGGTTCGCTGCATATGACGGTGCAGACCGCCGTACTCATCGAGACTCTCGTCGCGCTCGGCGCCGAGGTTCGATGGGCCAGCTGCAACATCTTCTCGAGCCAAGACCATGCGGCCGCGGCAGTCGTCGTCGGCCCCGACGGTACGCCGGACGACCCTCAGGGGGTGCCCGTCTTCGCGTGGAAGGGCGAGACCCTGGCGGAGTACTGGGAGTGCACCCAGCAGATCCTCACCTGGCCGGCGGGGCAGTCCCCGGCCGAATCATCGGTTGGGGCCCTGCGAGGACCCAACATGATCTTGGACGACGGGGGGGACGCCACCATGCTCATTCACCTCGGGGTGGAGTACGAGAAGGACGGAGCAGTTCCCCTGCCGGAGTCAACTAACAACTCCGAACTACGCGAGGTCCTTCGCGTGCTCACCCGTACCCTCGCGGAGACTCCGGACAAGTGGACGACCATCGCGAACGGCATCCAAGGCGTCACCGAAGAGACCACCACCGGCGTCCACCGGCTGTATGAGCGCCACCGTGACGGGGCGCTGCTCTTCCCGGCCATCAACGTCAACGACTCGGTCACCAAGTCGAAGTTCGATAACAAGTACGGCTGCCGCCACTCTTTGATCGACGGCCTGAACCGAGCCACGGATGTGCTTATCGGTGGCAAGGTCGCAGTGGTCTGCGGCTATGGAGATGTCGGCAAGGGCTGCGCCGACGCCCTGCGTGGCCAGGGCGCTCGCGTCATTGTCACCGAAATCGACCCGATCTGCGCGCTGCAGGCCGCCATGGACGGCTACCAGGTTGCGACTCTCGACGAGGTCATCGGCGTCGCAGACATCATCATCACGGCAACTGGCTGCTTCAAAGTCGTGACTGCCGAGCAGATGAGCCGACTCAAGCACCAGGCCATCCTCGCCAACATTGGTCACTTCGACAACGAGCTGGACATGGCCGGCTTGGAGGCCGTGCCCGGCATCCAGCGAAAGACCGTCAAGCCGCAGGTAGACCTGTGGACGTTCCCCGACGGTCCGACGATCATCGTGCTGAGTGAGGGCCGCCTGATGAACCTCGGCAACGCGACCGGTCACCCGTCGTTCGTGATGTCCAACTCCTTCACCAACCAGGTCTTGGCGCAGATCGAGCTGTACACCAAGACCAAGGACTACCCGACCGGTGTTTACGTCCTGCCCAAGCATCTGGACGAGGAGGTGGCCCGTCTGCACCTCAAGGCTCTCGGGATTTCCCTCAGCACGTTGACAGACGAGCAAGCCAAGTATCTCGGCGTGTCGGTTGAAGGGCCCTTCAAGTCCGACGCCTACCGGTACTGAGGTCCGACGCCTACCCGGTATTGAGGCATGCGAGCCTCGATCTCAGCGCCCGCAGGCATACCACGACGTAGGCTGCACTCATCGGGTCGTCCCACCAACGCCGGCGCGATGGAGGAGTTTCGTGGAACACGTCCGGCCCCAGCGGGGCAAGGTTCTCGTTGTAGACGATGACTCGTCGCTGTCTGAGATGCTGACGATCGTCTTGCACAACGAGGGTTTCGAACCTCGGGTGTGCGCAAGCGGCGACAAGGCCATGGCAGTGGTTCGGGAGTTCCGACCAGACCTCGTGCTGCTGGACCTCATGCTGCCGGGCAAGGACGGCGTCGATGTGTGCCGGGAGATCCGCGCCGAGTCGGGTGTGCCGATCATCATGTTGACCGCAAAGAGCGACACCGTAGATATCGTGGTCGGCCTCGAGTCGGGCGCCGACGACTACGTCATCAAGCCGTTCAAACCCAAAGAGCTGGTGGCCCGGCTGCGGGCTCGGTTGCGCAAGTTCGAGGAGTCAGCGCCGGAGTCGCTCGAGATTGGCGACCTGGTGATCGACGTGGCCGGCCACAGTGTCAAGCGGGGAACCGAGGCGTTGTCCTTGACACCGCTGGAGTTCGACCTCCTCGTCTGCTTGGCCCGCAAACCCTGGCAGGTCTTCACCAGGGAGGTGTTGCTCGAGCAGGTGTGGGGCTACCGCCACGCCGCCGATACGCGCCTGGTCAACGTGCACGTGCAACGCCTTCGCAGCAAGGTCGAGCTGGACCCCGAGGACCCGCACATCGTCATGACTGTGCGTGGCGTGGGATACAAGGCCGGCGAGCCGACAGGCGGCTGATCGCCTATGCCGGCTCAAACTTCCGCGCTTTTGGCCCCACTGCGAAGCGTGCTGCATCTGTGGCGGCGCTCGATCCAGGCTCGGGTGGTCATCGGGACACTGACCCTTTCGACGGTGCTGGCGTTGCTCGCCGGCTGGGTGGTGCTGCGCAACGTGACCAATGGCGTCCTCGACAGCAAACGGGAGGCCGCCTTGTCCCAGGCGGCAGCAGGGTTTGCCGCCGCCCAGTCTCGACTCGACAGTGCCCCCGACGTCGACCTGCTGGATGTAGGGGCGGTGCTCAACCCGCTGCTGGACGTGCTTGCCCCCCGGGCAGAGGCAGTCGACGACTATGGCATCGTCGCGTTGGGTCCTGGGTCACTGACCGGCCCAGCGTCGGAGGGCGGCGTACTCGATGCTGGCTTCCAGTTCGACGCGGACGCCTCGATCCCGCAGGAACTGCTGGAGAAGGTACGTTCGACCGAAGGCAGTTGGCGCGCCTACACGACCATTCACCCTGCCGAGGCTGGTCAGCCGACCCAGCCCGGGTTGGTAGTCGGTTCCCAGATCCAGGTGCCACCGAGCGCCGAGCAGAGCACCGGTAGGACCTTCGCGATCTTCTACATGTTCCCCCTGCAAGAACAGCGGGAGACGCTTTCTGTGCTGCGCAGCGCCCTCATCACGACGGGTGCGATCCTCATTCTCTTGTTGGGCACGATCGCCTGGCTGGTCACGCGACAGGTGGTGACACCGGTTCGTCTGGCACGTCGCATCGCCGAACGGCTCGCCAGCGGCCGGCTCGAGGAGAGGATGCATGTCAGAGGGGAGGACGACATAGCGCGCCTCGGCTTGTCCTTCAACCAGATGGCGAGCAGCTTGCAGTCCCAGATCCGCCAGCTCGAGGAGCTGTCGAGAGTGCAACGACGATTCGTCGCCGACGTGAGCCATGAGCTGCGAACTCCCTTGACCACCGTGCGAATGGCCGCCGACGTCCTGCACGATGCCCGCCAGGGCTTTGACGGTGCAACGGCGCGGTCGGCTGAGCTGCTGCAGGCCGAGCTGGACCGCTTCGAGCTGCTGCTGACCGACCTCCTCGAGATCAGCCGATTCGACGCGGGAGCGGCGCAGCTCGAGCTTGGCGATGTGGACGTGCGTGACGTGGTCGAGCGGGCCATCGAGGCTTCCTCGGCCTTCGCGGCCGACCGGGACACAGAGCTGACCGCCGACCTGCCCACCACCCCTTGCCTGGTTGAGGCTGATGCGCGTCGACTCGACCGGATCCTTCGCAACCTCGTCGTCAACGCGATCAACTACGGCGAGGGGCGAAGCGTCGAGGTACAGGTGGCAACCACTCCGGAGGCCGTTGCAGTCACCGTGCGCGACCACGGTGTGGGCCTTCGGCCGGGGGAGGAGAACATGGTGTTCAACCGGTTCTGGCGGGCTGATCCAGCCCGCGCTCGAACCCGTGGTGGAACAGGGCTGGGTCTGTCGATCGCTTTGGAGGACACGACGCTGCACGGAGGCAGGCTCGAGGCGTGGGGGAGGCCGGGCGTCGGGTCGGTGTTTCGGGTGGTACTCCCGCGCCGTGCCGGCGGCGAGTGGACCGAGGACCCGCTTCCACTGAAGCCGCTGGACGCGGACCTGGCTATGGTGGGAGCGCCCTATGTGCGTTTGTCCGGCTCAGCCAAGGGGGCCTTATGACCATGGGGTCACGAGTTCTCTGGCTACTGCGAGTGCTCGTCGTGTCGAGTCTGCTCACGTCGTGCGTCTCCATCCCCGAGAGCTCAGACGTGCAACCAGGTCGCGGCATGAATGCTCCGGAGGGGTCGGGGCTGATCAACAACGTTCCGCCTGGGCCGTCACCGGGCCAGAGTCAGGTCGAGGTCGTGCAGGGATTCTACGGCGCCATGCTCGCCTACCCGCAGACATCGGCCCTCGCTCGGGAGTTCCTCGCACCCAAGGCGGCTGCGAGATGGAGCCCGCGAGGGCTGCATGTCTATGAGGAACAAGAGCTGGTGGAGAACGCACGCGGGGTCTCCCTGCTGGCTCGGTTGGTGGGCGAAGTCGACGAGCGGGGGTCGTGGACGTCGCTCTCGCCATCTAGGGTCGGCTTGACGACCAACCTCCGGCTCAGACAGGTGGAGCAGGAGTGGCGCATCGTCAACCCCCCGACGGGCACCTACGTGAGCCGCGAGTACTTCGACCGGTACTACGACCCGTTCTCGTTGTACTTCATGGACCCCACTCGAACGGTTCTGACGCCCGATCCGGTGTACCTGCTGCTCGGAGAGACGACCGCCACTGCCCTCGTGTCGGGGCTGCTCAAAGGCCCGACGCGGCGACTGGCTCCGGTGGTGTCGGTGAGCACCCCACGTGAGACGCAGATCGACGTGTCGGTGTCGATCAGCGACTCAGGGGTCGCCGAACTGCCGTTGAGCGAGGACTTCCTGCAGCTTTCTCCCGAGGACCACCAGTTGTTCGCCGCACAGCTGACCTGGACGTTGCGACAGGTTCCCGAGATCGAGCAGATCACCGTGAGTGTCGATGGCAGTGAGATCGAGGTGCCGGGGGTAGGGAAGGTTTTCGGCGTCGACGAGTTCGCGGGGTTCGACCCCGCCGGATTCGCCCCTTCCCAGACGCTGTTCGCCCTCGGTCGCAACGGACTGGTGCAGGTCACCGAGAACGCGACCTCCGTGGCGTCAGCAGCCTCTCCGAACGGTGGCCTCGTTCGCTCTGCTGCGGTCAGCATTGCCGGGACCCTGGCAGCGACAGTGTCGGCTGACGGTGCATCGGTGGTGGTGACCAGCCTTTCGGGCGACACCACGGGAGGAGTCGGCGGTACGTGGTTCAAAAAGGGAACCGATCTGCTCAAGCCCTCCTGGGACGTGCACGATGTCTTGTGGCTCGTCGACCGGACACCGAAGGGGTCCACAATCTATGCCGGCGCCCAGGAGGGGATGCATGAAGTTCGTGCCCCCGGGCTCAACGGTGTCGCGATTGAGTCCTTCGCGGTCTCGCGCGACGGTGTGCGACTTGCCGCCATCGTGAGAAAGGGAAAGACTTCTCGACTCGTCATCGCCTTGATCAACCGGGACCCCCAAAGGCCGGACAGGGTCGCACTCGAACCTCCGACACCGGTCCAAGGCCAAGGCTTCGCCCTGGCCAACGGCTCTAACCTCGCGTGGGCGAGTCCGACGACGGTCGTGGCTCTCACCGCCGCAGAGGGGGGGATGCCCGAGCCGGTGGAGATCGCGGTCGACGGGTCCAGCCAGTCCGAGACCGGAGGTTTCTTGCCGGCGAAGCCCGTCACGGTGGCGGCGGGTCCCAATGATGACGCACCTGTCACGTTCGGTACGGCGAACGGGCGGATCTACGTCCGCAGCCCTGACCTGCTGTGGCTGCCCTTCGGAGGGTCTCAGAGACTGCGGACGCCTTTCTACCCGGGCTGACGGCGGCA
>JACCSH010000063.1 GCA_013813125.1 Nocardioidaceae bacterium
ATGCGTCGTTCAGCCGACTTCCTTGCCGAGTACGACGTCGATTCGTTCGGTGGTGTCACCTCGTTGCACCGTCAAGGTGATTGTCTGCCCCGGCTCGAACGACCTGATGCTCACGATCAGGCTGACACCGTCGTCGACAGCCTCCCCTTCGACCTCCTTGATGAGGTCTCCTGGCTCTATGCCCGCCTCTTCGGCTGGACTGTCAGCGGTTACCTCCTGCACCTTGGCTCCACCGAAGCCATTGACCACACTCACCTGTGCGCCGATCACCGGATAGGCGGCTTCACCGGTCTCGATGATCTCCTCGACGGTTCGGTTCACCTGGTCGATGGGGATCGAAAACCCCACACCGATGTTCCCCGCCTGTTGCTCGCGCGAACCGCCAACGGTGGCGATAGCAGAGTTCACGCCGATGACGAAGCCGTCAAGATCGACGAGGGGGCCGCCTGAGTTACCTGGGTTGATCGCCGCGTCGGTCTGCAGGGCGCTGATGTAGGACGTCTCCCCCTGACCTCCCGCCGTGACCGGTCGACGTGTCGCGCTGATGATGCCAGAGGTGACCGTGGCGTCGAGCCCCAGCGGCGATCCGATCGCCACGACTGACTGTCCGATCTGCACACTGCTCGACTCGCCCAGCGTCGCCGGCACCAGGCCCGCGGAGTCTTCGACCTGGATGACGGCGAGATCATAGGAGGGACTGTGGCCGACGATGCTGGCCGAGCGTCTCGTCCCATCGGGAAGCGACACCCGGATTTCTCCGGTTTCAGACTCCGCAGCCGGGCCGATGACGTGGCTGTTGGTGACGATGTGACCCTCGCCGTCATACACAAACCCCGATCCGGAGACTTCAGTGGCTTCTCCGCGGACGTCGATTGACACAACACTGGGTAGGACCTTGTTGGCCACGTCGATGACGGGACTCGCGTCTGCTCCCCCAGCTCGTACACCACTGGCCGTGACCTGCGGTTGCGCTGGAGTCGCCTGCACGGGATCGTAGTCGAGGCTGTCGTTGAAGAAGTACGAGCCAGCCACACCGCCGGTGATACCGAGTAACAGCGCCAGCAGGGCGATGGGCAGCAAACTCCATCGGCCGGCGACAGGAGTCGGCGCGGGTACCCCCGGCATGAGGTGAGCTTCGCCCGGTGAACCTCCTCCGGGGTACACAACAGACTGAGGTGCCCCGAATGCCGCAGGCGGAGGGAAGACCGGCGGCTGGTGCCACTGGTCAGCAGCCTGCGCCCCGGCAGGCTGATCGGGATAGGCGGACCACTCCCCATAGGGTCGCCGCGCAGCCTCTGCCGTCGGCCACGTTTGAGCCGGTGGCGAGGACTCAGGAGTCGGCGTCGGTTGAGGACCGCTGGCCTCGGACGAAACTGGCTGCCAGATCGGGTGCGGCCAACCGGGGTCAGCTGCCGCATGCGGCGCCTCGTCACCAGGCGTCGACGGATCGTCTGCCGAGCCGGACTCTGCCACTGAGCACCTCTCCTCGCTGTGAGGTTCAAGCATGCCTTACGCCGGTTACCTGGCGCGCAGTTGCTCAGCAGCCGCGGCTACGCCGAGCCGGTGTCCGGCAAGGCCGCGTTCGATCCGGCAAGGCCGCGCTCAGTCTGTGCGTACGAGCAGGTCCCACAAGCGGCTAAAGCCCGTCGACAACCGATTTCCGGTCTGCTCATCCAGAACCGGTTCGTGCGGCAGCGCAGAAACTACGTCACCGACGGCACTGGGCACGGCATCTGTGACCACTGTGTAGGTCACCGCTTCGGACTGCCAGACAGCAACTGTCGGGAAGCCGTACCTGACAAAGACCGTGGATCCACCGAGCTGGGTGCGGACGAAGTTCTGGCCGGCCAGGTCGGCGGAGTCAGGGTCGAGTCGGCCCTCGTGCTGAAAGACCGAAGTAGTGGCCAACCCGTCGGTGTACGTCGCCTCGACGCCTTCGCCAGCTCCCTCGAGCCCACGGACCGAGACCAACGAGCCGCCGCCTGGCAGCCTGTCAGGACACGTCCAGCCCTCGCCCTGCAGGACAGGCGAGACGCGGATCGACAAGGCAGTGGCCGGTGATCTATCTACCGGCGGCCGCGCCCGGGACGGGGTGACACCAGAGGTCAGCTGCAACGAGCTGAAGCGCGAGGAACGCACCAGCCGACCGCTGTCGTAAAGGTCGCGTCGGAGCAGCAACCCGCTCGCGTCATCGACCCAGAACCGGGCTGCCAGTTGGCCGTACCGCCGGGCTTCAATGACCGTGGCGGGGCGACCCAGCTGCGTAGCGCTCCGCCAGACGCTGACGTCGAAGGTGCGCAGCAGTTGCTCGAGCGAGTCGGCATTCAACCGGTCGGTTTCGGCGCCCCCTGTCTCGACGAAGGCTACGTCGGACGAGCCGGTCTCGGCGGCAGCGAATTCGGTGCCCTGTCCGGGCACGTGGTCGACGACGACGTGTGCGGTCGAGAACCCGTCGGCAGCGAGAAACGAGATCCTGCGGGTGCCACGGTACGCGAAGGTGGCCGGTGCAGAAGTCGCCGACTCGAGCAGCGCGACGGCCACGGGGTCATCCGCGGCACTCGGCGCTGTGAACGGAGGCGGCAGAGTCGGATTCCAGCCCGAGAGCAGCGAGTTGGCCGTCGGCGCAGCACGAAGCAAAGGATGTTCGACGACATCGGCTCCGAATTGAGCCGGGCCGACGGACACGTTCGCTGCGGGGTCGGTCAGCGCCGTTCGGCTGGGGTCGCGAGCGAACTGTGCGATGTAGTCCTCGATCGGTGGCGACACGAGGGGGCTTGTCGGTTCGCTGGGAGCACCAACGGCGTACGCCACCGCCAAGACCGCCAGCGGCAGCGACCCGCCGGCCAACAGCAGACGTCGTGGCACCGCCCGGACGCGCGAGGAGGACCCACCGTGCGGCCGTCCCACCGGTGCTGTGACTTCGAGGGCGCCCAGCAAGTCGGCTGCTAGCTCGGCAGCGGGCAGGCGCAGTAAGCGCTGCTTCAACGCGAGCGTCGCGGCGATCTCGTCCTGACAGGGGCGACAGTTGCGGGCGTGGGCGAGAGCCCGATCACGGGCTCGCCCACGCAGTTCACCGTCTACGAGTGCGGAGACTCGCTGATGGAGGTGACTCATCGACCCGCCTGAGGTAGATCGTCGAGGACGCCGCCGATGCTCGCCCGGCCAGGGGTGGGAGCACGATGTGCCAGCGCCCTGCGCAACATGGCCCGTCCCCGGTGGATGCGCGAGCGCACAGTTCCGATCCTGATGCCCAGCAGGTCGGCGATCTCGTCATACGACAGACCCTCGACATCGCACAGGACGACGGCGATGCGGAAGTCAGGCCGCAGTGCGGCAAGGGCGACCTCGATGTCGGAGTCGAAGAGATCGGACTCGAAGTCACCCTCCGACAAGCTGGTGGAGTCCGCCAGCAAGGCGTCGAAGTCGGTTGGCAAGGCATCGAAACGAATGCGCTGACGGCGTCGAGCCGAGTCGAGGAACAGGTTCGTGGTGATGCGGTGCAGCCAACCCTCGAACGTCCCCGGTTGGTACGACGGCAGCGACTGGAACACCCGTACGAACACCTCTTGGGTCAGGTCCTCGGCGTCTTGCTTGTTGCCGGTCAGCCGGTAGGCGAGCCGATACACCCTCCCCGAGTGCTGGCGGACGATGTCGTCCCAGCTTGCAGCGGTCCCCTGCTGTGCATGAGCGGGCTCCGGTCGCTCTCTCCCAGTCACGAGCCATCCCCGCCTTGCTGTGGTGAAGTCGCCGCCATCGGCTGTGCGATGACAACGTCTGCGGAATGCGACTTCTTCCCGTCAGTGTGGCAGGTCCAGCCAAACAGATAGGGTCGTGACCAGGTGATCATTACGATCGAGGAGGCCATCATCGCCACCGGGTTGAAGCCAGCGTCTTGGGCGTACGCCGAAGCGTTCATCGACGAGGACGAGGTCCTGCGCGCTGCGCGCACTCGCGCTGCTGAGGTGTCAGCTGTTCCAGTCGGCTCAGGAGCAGGCGCCGCCCTCCGTTTCGTCGCGGGCCTGATCAGCGCAAAGAACGTCGTGGAGATCGGCACGGGCTGCGGGATCTCAGGGCTCTGGCTGATGCGCGGCATGCGCCCAGACGGCGTCCTGACCACCGTCGACATCGAGGCCGAGCACCAGAGGTTCGCAAAGGTTGCGTTCAACGAGGCGGGCGTTGCTCCCCAACGGGTGCGCCTGATACCCGGCTCGGCGCTCGAGGTGCTGCCTCGGTTGACCGACGGACACTACGACCTGGTCTTCTGCGACGGCGACAAGCTCGAGTATCCGCAGTATCTGGAGCAAGCGGTGCGGCTGCTGCGATCAGGTGGGGTGGTGGCTTTCGACAACTCGCTGTGGCATGACAAGGTCGCCGACCCATCCGTCAAGGACCCCGAGACACTGGCCATCCGCGAGACGCTCTCCACCGTGCGCGACTCCGATTCGCTTCTGGCGCTGCTCCTGCCGGTCGGCGACGGCCTGTTGCTGGCACAGAAGCGATAACTCCCGGACAGCTCGTCGACGCAGTGAGCTAGGTCGTGGCCAGCCAGTAACGCAGCTTCTCCGCCCGTTGGTCCTCCAGGACCCCCCCGTTGGCCTCGATCACGCTCCGTGAGGCGAGATTGGTGGCGTCGCAGGTAACCAGCACAGAGTCGATCCCCATCGCAGCCACCTGAGGAAGGGCCGCAGCCAACATCGCCGTCGCGTGGCCCCGTCCGCGCGCCGATGGTCGAACGGCGTAGCCAATGTGACCCCCGAAGTCGAGCAACCAAGGCGTCAGGCGATGCCGGATCGACAACCGGCCGAGGTACTCCTCACCTTGCGCCCACCACAACGTGGTCGAGGGGACGATTCCCGGCGGAAGGGACGTCTCCGGCAGGCCGACCTCGTGCAGTCGTTCGACGTACGCCGAGAAGGTCGATACCTGCCGCAACTCGTCGGCAGTGAACACCTCGCCCGGGAAGCTGCCGACGGCGGCCAGCACTCCGAGACCGGCGAAGCGTGGACCCTCCCCGCCCTCTGCGATGAACTCAGCCACGGCCTCGAGGAACGAACGGTGAAAGCGAACGTCGGGGGGCGTGAGCCGAGGCATGCCTAGAGGATAGGAGCCAGAACCGGTCAGACCGTCTGAAGCCAGCGAAGCAGCAGCCTCGCCCCGAAGCCGGTCGCCCCCAACGTGTACTCGAACGCATCCTTGGGTGAGTCGCCGACACTGGCGATGTCGAGATGTGCCCACGGCTGAGACCCAGCGAAGTGCTGGAGGAACAAGGCCGCAGTGATGGCGCCTGGGCCACCAGCGGCATTCGTCGCATCTGCGAACGTGTTGTCCAGCAGTTCTTCGTAGTCCTCGGCGAGCGGCAGGCGCCACACCGGCTCGCCGGCGAGCAGGCCCGCAGACTCCAATGCAGCGGCCAGCGAGTCGTCGTTGGAGAAAAGTGCGCCGACAGAGGTCCCGAGAGCCACCTTGGCTGCGCCCGTGAGGGTGGCGATGTCGACCACGGTGGTTGCGTCGAGATGCCTATCCGCGTAGGCAAGCGCGTCGGCCAGCACCAGTCGTCCCTCGGCGTCGGTATTTGCGATTTCGCTCGTTCGACCGCCGTAGTGGGTGACGACATCGCCCGGGCGCATCGCTGCTGCGCCGAAGGCGTTCTCTGCCGCAGCCACCAGACCCGTTACCCGCACCCGCACCCCGAGACTGTTCAAGGCGCCCATCACAGCCATGACGACTGCGGCCCCCGTCATGTCGCGCTTCATGTTCATCATCGCGTCACGGGGCTTTATCGAGATCCCACCGGTGTCGAAGGTGATGCCTTTGCCCACCAGCACCACGTGCGGGACGGTCGCGCGAGCACTCTTGCGGCCCTTGAGCTGGGGCACGTAGTCGAGCCGGAGGAAACGCGGCTCATGGGCCGACGCGGACCCTACCGCAAGCAGACCACCGAACCCCTCTGCGGAAAGCCGGGCCTTGTTCCAAACCTCGAGCTCGAGGCCAGCTGGTCCGATCAGCTCACGCGACCAGTCTTCGAGCTGCTGCGGGCTCTTCTCGTTCGAGGGGGTGAGGGACCAGCAGCGGGCTTTCCAGCCGGCAAGCCCAATGGCGATGGCCTCATCGACGCTGCGGCCGAAAGCGCCAGGATCCATCCGAGTCAGACAGATCTCGGGAGCGGAAACCCGGTCCGACGGTGGCGACGTCGTGCGGGTGAACTCGAACGCCCCCAGGACGAGGCCCTCAACGAGAGCCCCCAGACCCACATGGTCCGTCGAGGAGGAAATCGCGACGACTGTCTTGCCGCGGGCCCGCGCGGCCCGAGCGATGGTGGCCCCTGCCCGTCTGTAGTCTCGTGGACTCTGCTGGCCCAGACCCACCAACAGGACCTGGCTGACCTTCTCGGAGGAGAAGATCTCTACCGGGACCGACTCGCCTCCCTTGCCCTGGCTTCTGGCGCGTTCAAGAACAGCAACCGGGTCGACGGCTAGCTTCGCAAGGTCGCTGACGGAGCCGCCGTCCAGCGCATAGCTGCCGTCTGCTGCGGTGAATCCGACTGCAAGGACACGGGCGTCCAACTTGGCGATCGAGTTGCCCGCCAGCTCACCGATCGAGTGCTTGGACAAAGTGATGACGGGGACATCGGGCTCTTGGGGGGCTCGGCGGTGCACCGCCAAACAGTAGGGCCCCGTCACTGCTTGCGCACGAGACGGGGTCCTGGTACTGCTTTTAGCTCACTTAGGTGGTGACCCCGCTGAGGGCCACCTCCAGTGCCTTCGCCTCTTCAGCGTTGAGTTCGACAACGAGTCTCCCGCCACCTTCAAGCGGCACTCGCATCACGAGTCCACGACCCTCTTTTGTGACTTCCAGCGGACCGTCGCCGGTTCGCGGCTTCATCGCCGCCATTGAGTGCACCTACCCTTCATCATGAGCGCCGTGACTCCACCCCTTCGCGGGTCGAGACGCCGGTGGCACATCAGTTGCCTTTGTCCATTATCGCATTCCACCGACCGGCGTGCGGCAAACTGGCGCTGTGAACGCCCGATCTGCGCTGTTCGACGTGTACGGCGATCACCTCCGAGATCGCGACGGCGTAGCCCCCGTCGCCGCACTGGTCCAACTGATGGCCCCGTTGGGGATTGCTGCACCCGCTGTCCGGACTGCCATCTCTCGGATGGTGCGCCAAGATTGGTTGGAACCGGTTCGCCTCCGAAGCGGTGCCGCGTATCGCCTCACGCCGAAGGCGCA
>JACCSH010000067.1 GCA_013813125.1 Nocardioidaceae bacterium
GAGTCGCCTCGATGACCTCGGTGGCCGCATCACCGTCGCGCCGTATCCGCACCGTGTCGCCGTCAACCGTCACCTCCGACGCGAAGGTCACCTGGGGTACCCCGAGGCGCTCGGCGAGCATGGCCGGAACGACGCTCATGGAGCCGTCGGTCGAGGCCATTCCGCACAGCACGATGTCTGCCGCCTGACGCTCGGCTGCCTTGGCCAGCACGAGTGACGTACCGACCGAGTCGGCGCCATGGATCGCGTCGTCGACGATATGCACACCTGAGTCTGCGCCCATCTGCAGTCCCTTCAAGATGGCGGCTCGCGCGTCCGCAGGGCCCATCGTCATGACTACGACGGTGGAGTCCGGGGAGTCGTCACCGTCCCGGATCTTGAGTGCCTCCTCGACGGCATACTCGTCGAGCTCCGACAGCACGCCGACAGCTCTGACTCGGTCGACAGTGTTGTCGGCGTTGAACGTGCGGGCAGCGGTCGCGTCGGGCACATGCTTCACGCTGACGACGATCTTCATGGCCTAGTGGGGCTCCTGGGTTGTTTCGGTACGGCTGACGGCGGTGACTGCAGAGGTTACTAGGGGCGGTGGACACCAATCGACGCCGGTGCGTGCTGCGGCGTTCCCCCAGATCGCGGGCCCGCGTCGAGGAGATCGTCCACCTCAGTGGCCCGCGAATGTCGCTTTGCCCGGCCCATTCTCCAGAAACGAACGCATCCCGGCGGCGCGATCATGCGTGGCAAAGAGCGCGGCAAACTGCTGCCGCTCAATCTCGAGCCCGGTCTCGAGGTCGGTCTCGAGTCCCCGGTCTACGGCCTCTTTGGCTGCCCGCAAAGCCAACGCCGGGCCATGAGCAAAAGCCGACGCCCATGAGGCGGCAGCTCCATACACCGCGTCGACAGGTACGACCTGGTCGACAAGACCGATCGACAACGCCTCGTCGGAGCCGATGAACCGGCCGGTGAAAATCAGGTCCTTGGCCTTGGCAGGGCCTACGAGACGCGAGAGCCGCTGCGTCCCCCCAGCGCCCGGAATGAGGCCGAGCAGGATCTCGGGCTGGCCCAACTTTGCGTTCTCAGCTGCGATGCGTACGTCGGCACAGAGCGCCAGCTCACAGCCGCCACCCAGTGCGTAGCCGGTCACCGCTGCGACAACCGGCTTAGGGATGCGGGCCACGGCAGAAAGTGACGATTGCAACGCCCCCGAGCGCTTGACCATGTCCTGATAGGACATGTCCGCCATCTCCTTGATGTCAGCTCCCGCGGCGAACACCTTCTCACCACCCCAGACCACCACAGCTCTAACGTCATCGCGCACACTCGCCTCAAGAGCGGCGGCTCTGATCTCCTCCTGCACCTGTTCGTTGAGCGCGTTCATAGGTGGTCGCTCCAGGTGAATGGTGCCGACGCCTTCAGCCACCTCGAGGTTCACAAACTCAGCCATGCCGAGGAGAGTAACCAAAGCGTCGTTCCCCGCGACTCAGCCGCCGAACTCCTCCAACCGTTCACATGACCGAAACTGGGCCCTGTCGCGCCCACCCAGTCTCACAACCGTTCATGTGAACGAATTCCCGCCACCTCGGCGCGTTCGCCGCCCCACAACCGTTCACATGAACCAGAACGGGGCCTCTCTCGGCCCGCCCAGCCACACAACCGTTCACGTGAACGAATTCCCGCCACGTCGGCGCGTTCGCGTACCCACAACCGTTCATGTGAACGAGTTCCCGCCTGCTCGGCGCGTTCGCCGCCCCACAACCGTTCACAGAAACCAAAAACCCACACGGCCCACGCGCGCTGAGCCCGACCACTAGGACGCCTGGGACGTCGAAACGAACTCAGCCGGCTCGTGATCCCAACTCAGCCGGCTAAAGATCGAAGTCGCCTACAGGAACATCGTGCCGCTCGACAAGCAGGTGCAGCGCCTTGTTCGCCGCCTGGCGGACCGCCCCATCGGAGTCTTCGCTTGCCAACCGCACGACGCCAACGTGCTCGGTGTCACCGACCACTCCCAAGGTCCGTATCGCTTGTGCGCGAACCCGAGCCAGCCGACGGCCCGCCAACCTCGTCGCCCCGGGGCCGGCGGGTGCTATTTCACGAAGCGTCGACACCTTGAGACAGTTCTCGCCGACTCGCCATGAACGGTCAGCCAATCCCCGGACAACCGCACCA
>JACCSH010000069.1 GCA_013813125.1 Nocardioidaceae bacterium
AGCGCGATCCGCCGCTTCATGGGATTCGGATTGTTGTTTCTCGTGATCAACATCTTGCAGCTCACCGTGGTCACCATCGTGCTCCTCAACCTTTATTGGCCGCTGGGCGTTGTTGTTGCGGGCTCAGCCGTGCCGATCATTGCGCTGAGCAAGCGCTTCGAGAGCCGTTATGTCGTGGTGTCTCGGCAGGTGCAAGACCAGGCGGGTGACGTGGCCACAGCTGTGGAGGAGGCGGCCATCGGATTTCGGGTCGTCAAGTCCTTCGGGCGCCGGGTTCACAGCGAGGAGAACTTCAAACGGCGTACGCAGGACCTTTACGAAACCTCGATCGAAAAGGTGAGGCTCGCTTCGCGGTTCTGGACCTTTCTCGAGGTAATCCCGAATATCTCCCTCGTCGTCGTGCTGCTGCTCGGAGCCTTGGCCGTGGGCCGCGACGCCATCAGTCCCGGCACGCTGGTGGCCTTCATCACGCTGATGCTGTCCTTGATCTGGCCCATCGAGTCGCTGGGATTCATCTTGGCGATGGCTCAAGAAGCGATGACAGCAGCCGACCGCGTGCAGGAGATCTTCGACACTCCACCGGCCATCAAAGGTGGCTCCCGGATGTTGGAAACCCCACGGGGCGAGCTGCGCTTCGAGCATGTGGACTTCCACTTCCCCGACTCTGATGAACTGGTGCTGCGCGACGTCACCTTCGACGTCTCGCCAGGAGAGACGATCGCCATCGTGGGGGCCACCGGTTCCGGGAAGACCGCGCTGACTGGGCTCGTGCCGCGCCTGTACGACGTGACCGGCGGACGGATCACGATCGACGGAGTAGACGTCCGCGAGCTGACTCTGCCGTGTCTGCGTGCGGTGGTGGCCACAGCGTTCGAAGAGCCGACCCTGTTCTCGATGAGCGCGCGTGAGAACCTCACGCTCGGTCGCCCAGATGCGAGCGAGGCGGATATCGCGGCGGCGATCGAGACGGCGCAGGCAGGCTTCGTCTACGACCTGCCCTGGGGCCTCGACACCAGGATTGGCAAGCAGGGAATGTCGCTCTCGGGTGGCCAGCGCCAGCGGCTGGCGCTGGCTCGAGCGGTGCTGGCAAGGCCACGGATCCTCGTTCTCGACGACACCTTGTCGGCGCTCGACGTGCACACCGAGACGCTGGTCGAGGAGGCACTGCGTCGGGTGTTGGCGGACGCCACTGCCATCGTCGTGGCTCACCGGGCCTCGACGGTGTTGTTGGCAGACCGGGTTGCGCTCCTGCAGGACGGCACCATCACCGCCACGGGAAGCCACCATGAGCTGCTGGCCACCGTGCCTGCCTACCGCGAGTTGCTTGCCGGGGGCGCGGACGACGAGTTCGCCCCCGAGCCGAAGGTGACGGTGGTGTCGTGAGGCGGCCGGTCGTTGCCGGCATCCCCCGAGGCATCGGGGTGCCGAGATGACCACTTCGCCGAACTGGCGCGGAGCGGCCCCTCCCACCGACGAGACGCCAACGCAGGAGGCCGCCTCCCTCAAGCGGCTATTACTGCTGAAGGCGCAGTCGCGCAAGCTGATGGGCGAGCTGCTACGTCCGCACAGAAGGCTCATGGGCTGGATCGCGGTCGTGGTGCTGCTCGAGAACGCAGCACGGCTCTCGGTGCCCTATCTGGTCAAAGAAGGGATCGACCGAGGGATCCCGCCTATCGTCGACGGCGAGGGCAGTCGAACGTTGCTCACCATCGTCGGTCTCTTGCTGGTGGCGGTGCTGGTGCAGGCGGTGACCCGCCAGGCTTTCCTCCAGCTTTCGGGCAAGATCGGCCAGCAGATCCTGCTCACGCTGCGACGCCGAGTGTTTTCGCACTTCCATCGCCTGTCACCGGCCTTTCACGAGGACTACACGTCCGGCCGGGTGATCTCTCGCCAGACATCCGACATGGATGCGATCGACGAGCTCTTGGAGGGTGGATTCGACGGGCTCGTCACGGCTGCGCTGACGCTCGTGGGCACGTCGGTCCTGTTGCTTGTGCTCGATCTCAAGCTGGGTCTGGTCGCGTTGTGTTGTGCTCCGGCGCTATGGCTGCTCACCCGATGGTTTCGGGTCGAGTCGGCCAAGGCGTACCGCCGTACCCGCGAGACTGTAGCGATCGTCATCGTGCACTTCGTCGAGACGATCAATGGGATGCGCGCTGTGCAGGCGTTTCGGCGCGAGGGGCGCAACCAAGAGATTTTCGAGGTAGTCAACGACGACTACCGCCAGGCCAACGTGCGGGCCTTCTGGCTGGTCGGCACCTTCATGCCCGGCATAAAGCTGATCGGCAACGTGACCATGGCGGTCGTTTTGATCTACGGCGCGTACCTCGCCATCGACGACAAGGTATCCGTAGGAGTGCTCGCCGCCTTCTTGCTCTACCTGCGGCAGTTCTTCGAGCCCATGCAGGAGATCTCGCAGTTCTTCAACACGTTCCAGTCGGCGTCGGCGGCTCTCGAGAAGCTGTCGGGCGTGCTGGCCGAGGAGCCCTCAGTTTCGGAACCGGAGCGGCCAACGACGCTGGGCGACGCTCGGGGAGCGGTCAGCTTCGAGCGGGTGTGGTTCGAATACGTAGAAGGGCGCCCGGTCCTCCCGAACCTCAACCTGAGCATCCCGGCCGGCCAGACCCTCGCCATGGTCGGCACCACCGGAGCTGGCAAGACGACGTTGGCCAAGCTGGTTGCGCGTTTCTACGACCCGCTCGACGGGAGAGTGACACTCGACGGGATCGACCTGCGCCAGCTGAGTGAAGAGGACCTTCGCCGAGCTGTCGTCATGGTGACTCAGGAAAACTATCTGTTCACCGGCTCGGTGGGCGACAACATCAGGTTCGGTAAGCCCAATGCGTCGACGGAGGAAATCGTTGGGGCCGCCAAGGCGATTGGTGCGCACGACTTCATCTCGAAACTTCCCCAGGGCTACGACACCGATGTCGCCAACCGCGGGGGTCGCCTGTCAGCGGGTCAACGCCAGCTGGTCGCGTTCGCCCGGGCATTCCTGGCAGATCCCGCGGTGCTGATTCTCGACGAAGCAACCTCCAGCCTCGATGTGCCATCAGAGCAGGCAGTGCAGAAGGCGTTGCGCACGATCCTTGCGAAGCGAACGGCCATCATCATCGCCCACCGGCTCTCGACGGTCGAGATCGCCGACCGCGTCGTCGTGATGGAGCACGGCAACATCGTCGAGGACGGGTCCCCCGCTGAGCTGATCGCCGGCGGCAGTGGGCGGTACTCCGATCTTCACGACGCCTGGCTCGCCTCTTTGGCCTGACAGCGCCGGGCGGCATGCCCTAGGCCGCGGCGGTCGAGACTCGACGCTCCGACGAGACCACGATCGCCACTGCGGCGACCACCACCGCGCCGCCTATCCAGATGGATAGGGTCACCGGCTCCGAAAGAATCAACCATCCGAGAAACACGGCAACGACCGGATTGACGTAGGCGTAGGTCGCCACCAACGAGATCGAGGCTGCCTGCAGGAGCCAGACGTACGCCGTGAACGCAACCACCGAACCGAAGACCACCAGGTAGACCCATGCCCACCAGGCATCGCGAGGGGCGGACTGCGGAAGCAGGTGCTCACCTCTGAGCGTCGCTCCCAGCAGCAGGAAAGC